>JBFLZB010000023.1 GCA_040756475.1 Thermodesulfobacteriota bacterium | reverse complement strand
GGTCGCGCCGGAGGCGTGGCTCCCTCGGGAGCCGTCCCGGTGACCGCCGAGGTCCATGGTGACCCCCAGGGAAGGGAAGTAGCCCGCGTCCTTCACCGTCTCGATGAGCCGGGCCGGCTCCCAGAGGCCCACCGGGATCCCCACCCGCACGAAGACGGGTGGCGGCGCCGGGCAGGTGCACACCGGGCTCGAGATGGCCGAGAAGCCGCTCGGGCTCGAGCTGTCGTTCCCCCGGATCTCGATCCCCGCGATGGAGATGGGGAAGATCTCCTGCCAGGCGATGTCCGCGACCGGGTTCAGGGGTCTCCCGGCCCTGGCCGGCGTTGCGCTCAGCACGAGAACGAGAGCGAGACAGGCCCAGCCTAGAAGGCTACGGGTCCGGCTCATGGGCCTCACTCCTGATCTGGGCTGCGGTCTCGGCCCCGGCCACCTCCCTGCTCTTCGCCACATCGATCTCTCTCACCTCCATGGCCTTCGCGGCCTGCCATACGACTGAGGGAACGGCCTCCAGCCGGAGCCGCTGCCGGAGGGGGCTCGTAAGGTAGAAGACAGGGCGCCCCAGTGCGGCACCCACCTCGGACCAGCTCCCCCCGGAGAGGAGGAGCCGCACCCGGGGATCCCGGGCCAGGCGGGACTCCCGGAACCAGGCGACCTGCTCCGGGTCGTCCCCGTCCAGGACCACGAGGACATTCGGGTAGAAGACGTACTCCAGGGGGTTGAAAGCGAACCCCTTGGGGTAGAGGATCCCGCCCTTCCCGTCCGGGAGGTCCACCTCCAAGGTGTAGGTCATGTCCACCAGCCGGGTCCTCTCCTCCCCGGCCCGAGGCAGGGACGCCAAGTCCACGGGGCGGTAGTCCAGGACCAGAGACCGCCGCTTCTCCTCGGGCAGGACCTCCTCCCAGCGGATCGCCGCGGCCCGCTCCTCGATCTCCTGGAGGGCGTCCGGCTCGGCGATGGGGTAGACCCGGCCCACCTGGCCCAGATCCTTAGCCGAGACAGGGGCAGTGGCCGAGGCGACCAACACGGCGACCCCGAGCATCGTCCAGACCGAGGCAGCCCTACAGCCGCTCGTAGAAGGCATCGATCCGCTCCTGCATCTCGCCCTGGACGGCCTCCGGAGGCGGGGTCGCGAGGTCCCCGAAGAACTCGGAGAAGTCGATCTGGCTGAAGTCCAGGGCCTGGAACTCCTCGGGGGTGAACCCCTCGCAGCGGGGGTTCTCCGGCGTGCCCCAACCGCCGGTCGCCCCGAAGGCCTGCAGCTGGGGCCGGCCCTGCTCCTGGACGATCCGGCCGAGCTTCGTGGAGAAGACGCAGTAGACCCGGGCCCGCTGGACGCAGCCGATAAAGCGGATGCGCTTCTTGCAGTAGCTCCCCAGGTCGACGGCCCGCTCGTCGGCCTTTGCCATGGCTGTCTCCAGGGCTTCCTCCCCGCACTGCTCCCGCAGGAAGAGGAACCGGTCTCGGTCGGTGTCGCAGCAGTCGAACCAGGTGGTCTGGTACCCGGGAGGCAGACACTCGGAGGGTTTGCCGTTGAAGATCAGGAAGAGCCCCGAGCAGGTACCGGTGGCCGGGTCGACCGTGCCGTCGTCCCCGTAGGCCGTGCGGTCGGCCTCGGTGTCCACCGGGGGCTGGGCCGCGAGGTCCACGCAGGGGTTCGGGGAGCACTGGTTCCGGCCCGCCCCCGAGTCCCCGCAGGCGTAGCCCCCCAGCGGGCACGTGAGGTCCCCCACGTAGCAGCCGTCCTCGGCCGGCTCGTAGGTGCCCGTGGCGCACGCTACCGGCGCCTCGCACCGGTCGAGAGGCGGGGCCACGTACCCGTAGCCCGGCGGGCAAACGACCACTGGCACCCGGGCCAGGGGCTCCACCTGGCAGACGTCCCGGATCGGGTCCAGGGCTCCGCCCTCGGGGCAGGCAGGGGCCTCGTAGGTGGGCGTGCAGTCCACCGTCCCCACCGGGCAGAGGTCGTCCACGCAGGTGGCGAGCTCCCCGGCGGCCTCCTCGATGAGCCCGTCGCCGTCCAGGTCCTGGCCGCAGACGACGCCCGTGAGCTGGGCAAGACCTTGGCTCGTCCCGGCGACAAGGAGAGACAGGGCCAGGCCCAGGGTGAGGCGCAGGTTCGCTCTTCGTCCCATGGCTCACTTCCTCGTCCCGTCGGAGCAGATGAGGTCCTCCTGGGCCGCCCGCAGCGACAGGAGCACCGTGGCCGCCTCGGCGAACTCGTCGATGCACTGGCAGGGGATGAGGAGCTCCTCGCCGGCCTCCCGAGGGCAGGTGTCGTCCGGCCCGCAGCTCTTGTAGAAGAGGTCGTAGCCCTCGGTGCTGAGGCGTTGGTCGGCGACGTGGCCCGTGCTCCCCGCCTGGGTGTTCTCCCGGGGCCGGCGGGTCTTGCAGGCGCGCTCGCACTCGCCGGGGGCCGGGGTGAGGCCGACCTCGATCGCGCCGTCCTCGGTCACCCACGCGCCGGTCTCGTCGCGCCTTCGGTCCGTGTAGGTGAGCGTGCCGGCCCCGAAGGCCACACTGGAATCGATCGCGCCCAGCCGCGCCTCGGCATCGGCGAAGTCGAAGGCCGCCGCGTCGGTGCAGAGGTAGGTCCGCTCCCGTCGCCACCAGGCCGGGGTGACGTTCAGAAGGCAGCTCCCGCCGGTGATCGTGCGGGTCTCCCCCAGGGGGACGAGGCCGGTGGGGTTCGCGTTCCGGACGGTGACGACGCCGTCCACCGCCTCGTCCTGGAGCGTGCAGTCCGGGTCCGCCTCGAAGCCGGCGCAGAGGTTGGCCACCGCCTCCACGGGGTCACAGCTCTCGTCCACCTCGATCCGGATCACGGCGTACCCCTCGCCGTTGTTCCCCACGAAGACCCGCGCGTTCCCCTGGAGGAGCCCGGGGCTTCGGAAGTGCGCCGTGACGTCCAGGTTGGGGTAGGAGGTGGTGTTCCCGGCGGTGCGGCTGCACCCCGTGCCGTCGAAGTCGCAGAGCCGCGGCTGCCCGAAGACCACGGTGCCGCCGAGCACCACCAGGGTCGTGTCGTCGGCGTGGACCTCGGTGAGGACGGCCCGTGTGACCCGTCCGGGACGGGCGACGTAGAGCTCCCGGGTCTGATCCACGATGCTGTTGTCCGGCATCCAGCTCGACGCCGTGTGCCGCCCCAGGACCCACTGGACGACCGTCCGGCCGGTCGCCGGGTCGATCGCAACCGTGAAGGACCCCTCGGTGCCGCCCCGGTCCTCCAGGATGTCGGCCCAGGTCACCTCCTCCAGGGTGACGCTTCGCTCCACCGTGCAGGCGGAGCGGCTCGCGCCGGTGCCGGCCCGGGTCATGGCGCCGGTGGTAAGGCTGTAGAGGCTCTCCGGGTCGCCGCTCTGGGTCAGGAGCTCGGCCTGGGCGTCGGCGTCGAACGCCGGGGTGTCCCGGTAGTAGCGCTGCTGGGTGACCGCGGTGGCCGGGCCGGGCGCCGCGTCCCCAACCCGCTGCCCGTAGTAGGTGATGGTCGGCGGGTCCACCCGGACCTCGGAGACCGAGAAGTCTGGCCGAGCCGCCTGGGTCGCGCCCACGGCGCCGCCCCCCAGGTCCTGGAGGACCAAAGCGAGGTTTGTCCACACCAGGTTCGAGCCGCAGTCGTTGTTGAGGCAGTAGCAGCCCCCCAGGGACGAGGCCGGGACCTCCCTGAGGCCCACCCGGCCGGAGCCGTCGGCCACCCACTCGTGGAAGCGGCAGCTCGACCAGGTCCCCGGCTGGCAGCCGATGACCCCGTTGGCGCAGACGCCGGAGACCCAGAAGGGAACGGTGTAGAGGGCATCTGGAGTGCCGTCGAGGTCCGTGTCCTGGCTCACCTGCACCACCTGGAGGTCCCCGGTCCCGGCGGGCTGGGCGAGGACGGTGAGGTAGGCCTCGCTCGATGGGGCGGCCAGCTGGGCGGAGAAGGCGGTCTCTCCGTCCAGGGTCTCCATGGGCGTGCCGCCCGAGGTCAAGGGGAGCGTCGCGCTCTGCCGGAAAACGTCCTTTCGCCCGTAGGCGGAGTGGACCTGCCCGTAGGCGGCGCTCGCCGCGTCCTCGGCTTCGCCGGCCACGGCGTTCCCTCCGAAGACCCCGGCCCAGAGCAGTGCCGCGATGGCGGCCTTGCCGCTTCCGCTAAGCATCCCGCTCCTCCAGCATGCGGCGGATCGCCTCGGCGTACGTCATCCCCCGGGCCACGGCCCGCTCGATCGCGGCGTTCTCCTTCCCGTTCGAGGTGCAGACCCCGTAGAAGAAGGGGTCCACCACGAGGCGGAGCACCCCGACCCCGAAGGGCGTGTCGGCGAAGATCTCCGAGTAGTCCCCCTTCTTGGAGGCCAGGCTCTGGAGGATGCGCATGGTGAAGTCGTCGTAGTCGACGAGGCCCTTCTGCTTCGCCTTGTGGAACCCCGAGGACTGGAGAAAGAGCTTGAAGGAGCTGTTGTTCAGGATCACCTGGCCCACCTTCCCGAACTGGGCCAGGTCCTCGATCGACTGCACGATGATCCCGAAGGAGCCCTGGTACTTGCGGGCCCGGCGGTAGCCCTCGTTGATCACCTGGGTGAGGGTGTCGGCCTCGTGCTCCAGGAACTGCCAGGCCTCGTCGAACATGACGAACCGCTCCCGGGAGCGGTCGGAGAGGTAGAGGTCCTGGGTGACGGCGTTGATCACGAGCAGCGTCACCACCCGGAAGAGCGAGGTCTGGCCCTTGAGGTGCTCGAGCTCCAGGACCACGAACTCGTCCGATCGAATGTCGAAGGTCGAGCGCCCGTTGAAGTAGCGCCCGAAGGTCCCCTGGCTCGTGAACTCCCGGAGGTTGAAGGAGAGCATCCCGGCCTGCTCGACGATCTTGGGGTGTTTGAGCATGGGGGCGTCCTCGAGACCCGGCACCTCCTTCAGGTTCGCCAGAAAGTGGTAGATCGCGTCGACGTCGGCCTCGTTCTCCTCCTGGGCCCAGGCCCACTGAACCGCCGAGCGGATGAGCGAGCTCTCGGTCTCCGAGGGCCGGGCGCCGGAGCGGCTGTAGATCATCTGCGCCACCACCGCGTCCACCACCTGGAGCTCGTGCTCGGGCTCCACGATGTGGGTGAAGGGGTTGAGGCACAGGGGCTTCCCGCCCGCTCCGGCCTCGCCGAAGTCGATGTAGCGGCCGTTCGTGATCCGGGCGAGCTTCTTGTAGCTCCCGCCGATGTCCACGACGCGGACCATGGCCTCGTTCGCCCAGTAGTTGTAGGCGACGTAGTTGGTGAGGAAGCTCTTCCCCGAGCCGCTCTCCGCGGCGATGAGGAAGTTGTGGTTGTTCGCCCGGGCGTCGAAGAAGTCCAAGGTCGCGAGCTGGCCCTTCCGGCCGACGAAGAGGAGCGCGGGCTTCCCCCCGCCGGCGAAGTCGGCCTGGACGGGGAGGATCGCGGTCGCGGCCTCGGAGTCCACGATCGCGTCTCGGGCGATGTTCTCGAGGTTCTTTCCCTGGAGGTAGAGCCCGAACGGGAGCGAGAGGAGGAAGAGGACCTTCAGGATCCCCCGGTCCTGCTGCATGACGTAGCCCGAGTTTTCCCAGATGCGCTTGGCGCGGGTCAGAGCCTCGGCCACGAGCTGCTTGTCCCTCCCCCAGACCCAGAGGGTCGGAAGGGCCCGGACGAAGACCGCCCCGCGCTCGAGCGAGTCCACGGCGCGGAGGTACTCCTCCTTTTTCCGGGCGAGGCTCGGGGCGAAGCTCCCGGCCGCGCCCTGTCCCAGGACCAGGTTGCATTTGGCGTGGAGCCGGGGCGCGAGGCTCTCGAAGATCAGGTTCAGAGAGAGGAGGAACGGCGTCTGGATCTGGTCGGCGTCGCTCACCAGGCCCCACACCCCGCCGGCGAGTTGGTTCGTGCTGAAGAGGTCCACCTCCTTGGGGTTCGCCTTGGGGGTGAGGCAGGCCCAGGCGTTCTCGCCGATGGCGAGGTGGCGGCCCTGGTCCCCGATCCCGGTCTCCGCGTAGATCACCTGGTCGCGGATCGCGCGCTCGGCGTCGTAGTGGGCGGCGTTCCCTCCGGCGTCGTCGTTGAAGAGCCGCCGCGCCCAGGCGAGCAAGGCCTCGGGCGTCACGCTCCGGGGCCAGAGGGAGGCGCCCTGGAGGATCTCCTCGGTGCTCGCCCGGAGGTCCTCCCAGCGAAGCGGCGAGGTCTTGTCCATGGGGACCTTGAGCCCCACGAAAAGCCGGAAGTCCCGGGCCGGGATGCCGGCGAGCTTGGCGATCCCCGCCGTGCCCTCCCGGAGGAAGGCCGTGAACTCGGCGACGCAGGCCTCCACCGTCGGGTCGGCCCGGGTCTTCAACTCTCGATAGGAGGCCAGGTGCCCCTCCAGATGGGGGTCGGCGTGGAGCACGAACTGGAGGACCGAGCCCTCAGGGAGGCCGAGCCGGAAGAGGCCATCGAGACCGTTCGCTGTCTGGGCCGAGGCGAAGGCGAGCGGGTGGCACTCCCACAGCGCCCCCACGGTGCCGTCCTGGAGGACATAGGTGTCGGTCTCCCCGTCGTAGGCGAGCCAGGGGAGGTAGACCGAGAAGGGGTGGCGGTCGGCCGCCCGGAGGAGATCCGAGAACCGCAGGCCCTGCTCTGAGGCGTCCCGCACCCGCTGGCCGAAGGACCGTAGTTGAGCCAGCATCACTTCCTCTCCTGCTCCGTGAGGTAGGTGCCGAGCACCCAGCGGGGCCCCTTCACCATCACGTAGACGTAGCGCTCCATGAAGAGCTCGCCCCCCTCCCCCTCGTAGGGCAGGAGCCAGACCCGGAGGACCTCCGGGGGAGCCACCAGCGGCGTGTGCGGCTCCTGCACCAGGCCGGCCAACCGACGGTAGAGCGCCCCCTGGTACGCCTCGGCCGGGGTGGGCGTCGGAGGCTCCGGAGGCTCCTCGCAGGGCTCCGGGGTCGCGACCTCCGGGCACCAATCGTCCCCGCAGTCCGGCCAGTTGGGGCACGGCTCGCAGGGGGGCTCCTTCACGATCTCCCGGGGGCAGTCCCGGTGGGGAGCGAGGTCTCGGCCGAAACCGAGGGCCTCGTCGTAGGCCTCCCCGACGCTGATGCACTTCCCGTCGTCCAGGGGCGGGCACTTGAAGTCGCTCCGGTAGGGGTTCACCACGCTGCAGCCGCCCAGGAAGAGGATGCCGAGCAGCAAAGCGCCCAGGGGGGCCGCAGAAGACCGCGTTCTTCTCATCCGCTTCACCGCCTCGTCCTTTCCGTCACGGGACCGGGCTCACGTCCCGGATCTCCAGGTTGACGCCCTCGCTGATTACCACCGTGACTCCCTTGGCCGCCCCGACCTCGATCACCGGGGTGGCCTGCTTGGCGAGCTCCAGGTAGAAGTCCCGAAGGGTGTTGGCGCCGGCGGCGAGCCCCCCGCCCAGGGAGGCCCGGGCGAGGTTCTCGCTGTCCACGATCTGGGTGGCGCCAAGCGGCGAGATCGTCTGGGCCGTGCTCGCCGACTGAATCACCTCGCCGGCGCCCCCGAAGATCCCGGCGATCACCGCCCGGGCCGTGGCCGCGCCCATCTTGGAGACGACGCGGCCCCCGAGGCCGACCTTCCCGTCCACGTCCACCACGAAGCCCTTCACCGGCTGGTCGATCACGGCCTGCCCCTCCCGGTCGAGACAGCTGAGCGACACGAGCCGCACCATGGCCCGCTCCTTGGCGAGTGACCCCGTGGCCTCGGCGATCACGAAGCAGCCGCGGAGGTTCGCCTTGACCCGGTTGGGGAGCACCGCCGGCTTCTGGACGCGGAGCAGCAGCGGCTCCGGGCTCTTCCTACCTTCCCCAGAGGTAGAGGCGTCGAGCCCGGTAAGCAGGGTCGCCTCCATGAAGGAAGGAGGCAGGTAGACCGACTCCGTCCGGTCTTTTTTTTTCTGCTCCGGCGCCTTGGCCTTGGCCGCGCCCGCGGCGTTGGACGCGACCTCGATGCCGCCGACGATCTCCTCCACCGGCTCCATGGCCGGCTGGGGGAGCGGCGAACGTCCCATCGGGGCGGGCGGGACGGGCGTGGGCTGCGGGGCCGGGGCAGGCGCCGGCTTCGGGTCGGGGAGCCGTGCGACCTCGTCGGCTGTGGGCAGGCGCAGGGAGCTGGGGTCCGGCCCGGCCGACTCCTCCGGTGGCGGCTCGGTGCGCGCCGGCAGACGGTCCGGCTTGGTCGATGCCGAACCCGGTCCGTCCTTCCCCTGCTTCCCCTTCTCCTTGGCGAGCGCCTCGAGCTGGCGCTGGAGGTCCAGGTACTTGGCCCGCTCCAGGCTCTCCCCGTCCAGGGTGAGCTCGCGCACCAGGGGGGCCTCCCGGCGGCGCGGCGCCGGGTCCGGCCGGTAGCCGAGCATGAAGAGGCCGGCCGCGAGGGCCAGGATGCCGAAGAGCACCAGCCGGCGCTTTCGCTTCGGCGGGAGGCCGGAGAACCACTTCGAGAGGCGCTCCATGGCTCAGCTCCCCTGGGCGAGCTCGACCACGAAGACGCGCGTGGTCTCGCCGGGCTGGAGGTTCGTCTTCTCGATGGCCACGGCGGCCTTGCGCTCGGGGCCCAGCGCCGGATCGGCGAAGAGTGGCTCGGCCAGGTGACGTTCACCGCCTTCGGGCTTGGCGGTCACGTGGAGCTCCTTCACCTGGAGCCCCTCGCCCTCGACCACCACGAGGCGGCGGACCACCACGGTGAGGTTGGGAGACAGGGCCACGGGCCGGTTCAGCGGCCGGACGAGATAGCTCTCCGGGAGCTCCCCGGTGTAGGCCTCCCGGATCAGAGTCACGAGCTTGAGCTCCCGGGGGAGACCGCCCAGGTGCGCGCGGTTCTCCCGCACCGCGTCCCCCTTGGGGGCGGCGAGGCGGATCGGGGGCGGCGGGATCCGCCGGGGTTGGGCGATCAGGGTGTAGACCGCGCCGCCGCAGACCACGTAGAGCTCGGTGGGCTCGGTGGCGTAGAGCGTCTCGGTGCCCTTCTTCCGGACCAGGAACTTCACGAAGGCCTCCCGGTCGAGGAAACGGACGCTCACCCCCTTCTCCGCCGAGTAGACGACGTCCTGGATGGGTTCCGCGCAGGTCACCCGGTTCACGTCCGTGGAGCTCATCTCCACCACCGTCGGGGTTTCCGGGTGGACGACGACGTTCCGGAACGAAAGGTCGGGTTCGAGGACAGGCTCCGGCTCGGTGGCGCCGGCCGTCGCCGCCAGGACGAGGGCGAGGGTGAAGACCGCCAGGCAGGGACACCTCCGGTGGAGGCTAGTCTTTCGCTTCATAAGGCTCATTCGGTGGTCTCCTCCTTCTCGCCGGGCGCCGGCTGTTGGATGGCTGCCTCCAGCTCCGCCTCCTCCGCCTTCTCCACGAGCCCGAGGATCTGGAAGCGGCCGTCCACGAGCTCGTAGCGGAGCACGTAGGTCCGCCGGGCGCTCTCCACGAGGAGGTCGTCGGTGTAGAGCTTGCGGTGCCCCTCGATCTCGATCCGGCCCCGAGCCTCCTCGGGGCGGATCTTCAGGGGGTAGAAGACCCCGGAGACCTTGGCGCCCTCGATGTCCCGGGCCATGGCGTAGAAGGTCTTCCGCCCGGTCCCGTAGGCTCGCGGGGAGTAGAGGGTGAGGAGTTCCTCGAAGTTGCCGCTCGCCGTGGCAGGGGTGACGTTGAGCGCCAGGCCCACGGCGTAGCGCGCGAACTCCCGCACGTACTCCGGGCTCGCCCGGTCCCCGACGAACTCGACCTGGTGGTTGAGGGACGCGGGGAGGAGGATCGTCCGCTGGTAGCGAAGCGCCCGGACCGTGGCCACCCCCTGCACCGCCTCGGCCAGGACCAGCGCCACCACCGCGAACTGGAGGAGCCGGTTCTGGGAGGTGAGGTTGCTCTTCTCGTCGAGAAACTTCGCGGCCCTCATTCGGAGAACTCCCGCTCCCAGTACTCCGGGTAGCCCTTCAAGCGGGTGAGCCCGAGGAAGTAGAAGACGTGGCGGAGGAAGTCCTTCGGGTACTCGCGCTTCAAGCGCACGAAGGCGTAGCTCCCGAGGAAGGGCAGGAACCAGAACACCCCGCCGAACATCATCGCCAGGCCCACGAAGAGGAGGATCACGGCGAGCTCGTCGCTCTCCCACCACAGGAACTGCATGGGCCGGGAGAGGTACTGCGGGAAGGGCACGCGCTTCATGACATCCTCGAAGACGGAAAAAGGGGAGGGACGCGTCTGGGGCGCCGCGCCCCTCCCGAGGGCCGGGAGGGCCCGCTAGCCGATGAGGGCGCCGAGGCTCTGGACGATGGTGTCGGCCTTGACGATCGCGCCGGTGCCCAGCAGCGCGCCGATGGCGGGGATCCACTGGGACTTGTAGCCAAGGAAGGCCGCGCCGGCGATGCCGATGCCGGCCCCCGCGTAGCCGACCGGGCCGTCCTTGATGTCCATGAAGAGGCTGTAGACGTCGTAGCCGAGGTCGCCGACTGCGGGCACCGGCAGGGCCAGGGCCGTGCCGGCCGCGGCGACGGCCGCGGTCGCGACGAGCAGGATGAGGCCGGTCTTGCCGCGGAGCTTCCGGAAGGTCTTTCGCATGCTCTTCTCCCCTGAGGTGGGTGCCGCCTACGGCAGCAGGTTGCGGATGGCGTCGAGGTCGGCCCCAGCCACGTGCTCGCCGCCGATCCAGTAGTGCGGTGTCCCTCGGACGCCGAGCTCCTCCACGAGACGGACGTGCTCCTCCAATCGGCCCGTGGGCTCGAACCCGGGCAGCGGGTCCTCGTCGTAGCGACCGGAGAAGACCTCGGCGTAGGCCGCCGCCGGGTCGGGAGCCGCGAGGATGTACTGGGCCTTGGCCCGGGCCTGGGGATGGCTCGGCAGGGGATGGAAGAAGACGTAGCGGGTGACGTCGCTCCGGGTCTCGAGGTAGTCGCTGCCCCGCCGGCAGAAGGGGCAGTCGGGGTCGGTGACCTCGATCACCACCGTGGGGCCGTCGCCGAGCTTCACGGCCCGGTCGAGGGGGAGGCGGGCGACCTTCTCGGCCAGGAGGCGCTCCTTCCGCGCCGCGGTGAGGCTCACGCCCTCCTTGGACCAGAGCTCCCCGAAGAAGAGGTGTCCGGTGGCCGGGGCGAAGTAGAAAACGTTGTCGCCGGCGACCACCTCGAAGAGGCCCTCCACCGGGGTCGGGTGGACCGCCGTGACCCCGAGCCGGGGGAAGATCTGCCGCAGTGTCGTCTCCGCGTCGGAGGAGCTCTCTTCCGCGAAGGCCCAGCTCATGAACAGACCCGCCAGGAGCAACGTGAAGCAGACGATCCGAAGAGAACTTCTCACGGCGACTCCTCCAGGATGGTGTCGGGGTCCTGGGTGCCCACGTCGTGGACCCAGGGGTCCGGGCACAGGGCCCTCGTTCTGGGGTCCTCGCTGTCCATCGAGTTGAGACTCCCCTGCCCTGCCCCTCCAGGGCCCCCGCCCTGCGGCTTCGTTGCGCCTCCCACCCGGACCGCGAGGTGGGGCACCCGAGGTACAGGCGATCCAAACGCTTCGGCGTCTTCCGCAGAGACCAGCCAGGTGCGCTCACTGACCAGGAAGCGAGCGAGGCCACCCGGGTGCTGGAAACGCTCCTGGCAGAGGACGTCTGCCTGCGCGGCGCCGGCCGCGAGAAGCCCTGCCACAAGACCCCACCTCCGGACGTTCACTGCTCTCTCCTCCTCCCGCTCTCCGGGCTTCGCTTCCTGCCCTCACTTACGTATTCGTCCGCGGTGGAACACGGCGGCCCCCCTTCGCCGGACTTCCCTTGTTCAACCGGCCGCATCGAGCGCTTGCTTCTCCCGGCGCGCGCCCTCCTCCGCTTGGGCCTGCCCCCGCGCCAGGAGCCCGGCTGCGGCGCGCCGGCTGATCTTGAGGGTCCGGGCGATCTCCTTGGGGTCCGCGCGGCCGTGTCCGAGGTGGCCGAGGGCCAGGAGCCAGGCGAGCTGCTGGCGCGGGGTCATCCAGCGCAGGGCCTTCCAGACCAGCGCTTCCCGCTCGGCCGCTTCCTCTCCGCCAGCGCTCTTCCGATCTCCCTCCGAGCCTCCGGCCGACGGGTCCAGGGGCCGGTCCTCGGGGCGAAGGCTCGCCGGCGCGTCGCGGCGAATGGCCAGCTCGTCTCGGCACTCCCGCCGGAAGCGGATGAAGCAGTAGGAAGTGAAGCGCTCGGGTTGCCTCGAGCGAACGCAGTCCTTCCAGGCGTGGAAGGCGGCCAGGACGGCCTGCTGCAGGTAGTCCTGCCGATCGTAGGGGGCGTAGCCCGCGTAGCGCTCGGCCTGACGGACGATCAACTTCCGGTGCTCCTCCACCCACCGGGTCGCCTGCTCCCAGGCCTCGGCATCGGCAGCCCCGTCCCCCTCGGGGGAGGTCCGCGGCAAGACCCCCGTGCGCGACCTGCTCACTCGGGCCTCTTCCCTCTCGCGGCTGCGCCTTCGTGGAGTCCCGTCGGAAATCCCCGTGTCATCCCGCCACGCCGCCATTCGTTCCATGCCTCTTCCCTCCCAGGCCTCCGCCCCGATCCTCGTTCTGTGCACCGTTCGCAGCAATATCACGCGATACTCGCACAGGTCAACCAGAAACTGCGAATTTCGCCCCCGCGCGGCTCGAGATAGGTGCACCTCTCTATGTCTGCACAATCCAGCCTATAAAGGTCTCTCTTCGCTCATCCCTGGTTGACACCCCCGGCTTCCCGTGTATAATGCGCACATGATGACGCTACCGAGCGTGTGCGACAGAGTGCGCCAGACGCGTGAGCGGCTTGGCTGGAGCCAGGCGGAGCTGGCGGAGCGCACCGAGGTATCCCGGGACACGGTGGGCCGGATCGAGCGGGGTCAGCTGCCCGACCCGGTCTTCCTGGGGAAGCTCAGCGAGGAGGCAGGCGTGTCCTGCGATTGGCTCGTGCTGGGCCGCGAGCCCCTTCCGAGGGAGCGGGGAGACCGCGGGGGCCCGGACGAGTCCATTTTGGCGGGCGTGATCGAGGGCGTGGAGGCGGAGCTCCAGGAGCTGGGGACAAGCCTGGAGCCGAAGAAGAAGGCCGAGCTCGTGGTGCTGCTCTACGACATGATGGGACACGAGGAAGGGGCCCAGCCGGGCCGGGCCCACATCGCGAGGATGGTCAAACTGGCAACCTGAGACCGTCGGAGGACAAGGGGGAGATCATGGACGACAGGGTACGGCACATCACGGCACGGAGAGTCCGTCACATCATGCGGAGCGCGGCTTCGGACAAGGTCGTGCCCCTCCACCCAGAACCACCCTCTTCCCCGAAACGCTCCCGAGCAGCATTCCTTCGGGTTCTGTTTGCCGCCCCGATCGTGGCGTTGCTTCCCATGAGCGGCGGGACTCCTGTCCCTCCGAAGCCGGTGAGCGTGGCGCTTTACAACCCGGACGCGAACTGCGGCATATCGAAGTTCCGGATGGCCGAGTGCAACCAGAACGAGTACATCCACGAGGTCCTCCTGGGAGGGCGTCCGCAACACAGCCCCCACCCGGGCGAGAACCAGGAGTTTCCCGTCTTTTGAGATCGGCACGGCCAAGATGACCGTAACCTGATCTCGTCCGTTCTCGTCACTCCGGGACGCCGACAAATCGTCCCTCCCGCTCTTGATGCACCCCGACGGCTTTCCCGTGGGGCCGTCAAATGCAGGCCGGAGGGCTCTCGGAGCCCCAATCAGCCTCTCGGCACACCAACGCCCGCGTCCCGCAGGGCCTGCTCGTCCAGGCCGCGGCCGGCGCAACATGATGCGAGCTCGCCGTCGACCGCCACCGCGGGTACGGAACCTACCCCCAGGCTCTTGGCCCGGGCGGCCACCGCAGGGTCGTTCATGTCGAAGACCTGAACGTCGCAGTCCGGGCAGGCGAGAGCCTTCACCCGATCGACGGCTTCCCGACATACGGGACAGCCGGCACTGAAGATCTCCACCGTTCGTTTCGTGCTCATCTTGATCTCCTCGGTTCACGTTCCTGGGTTCGTCCCTCTCATTCGCCCTCTGTACCGGTCGGGACGCAGGCCGGGCAGGGTCTTGGCCGCTGCTTCGGCCAAACGTTCCAGATCGAGGCCCCGAGCAGAAAGGCGATCCCGCCGTACATCGCGGCCTGTGATCCGTAGGCGAACTTGCCAACCATCATGACGACGCCACCGACAACCCCGAGTGCCAACGGGCCGTAGCCCCGTCGTCTCTTGGCGCGAAACGCGAGGCCCGCCCACGCGAGGGCGAGTCCCCCTACGGTGAGGGGGAGCAGGTACGGCCCATAGTTGACCGCACCCAGCCCCAAGGCACTCGCCAGCGCGGCGTACGCAGGCCAGCATGCGGGGCACGTGATCTTTGGGAGCAGCGCCACACTCACCGCTGGGACCATCGTCAGGGCTGTGGCAAGGCCTCCACGACGGGCGTCTCTGGAGCTATCGGCTCCCCGATCGTCTGAAGCTGCCTTGGCCATCATAGTTCCTCTCCTTGGGAGCCAGCCCCCGCCGGGGGATGTTGCAGGGCATCGAGGATCGGGCACTCGCTCGTGGGGCCGCGGCCGGAGCACGCGGAAACCAAGCGCCCCAGCACGTCTCGCATGCGTTCGAGAGCGGCGATCTTCGCCTCGATGCCCGCCACCTTCGCTTCGGCTCGGGACCTCACCTCGGCGCAGCTCACCTGCGGGTCAACGCGCAGGGACAGAAGCTCCGCTGCTTCCTTGAGAGTGAACCCGAGAGCCTGCGCGTGTCGGAGAAAGCGGATCCGATCCACCACGGTCGCCGGGTAGCGGCGAAACCCCGAATCGGGTCGCTCCGGCTGGTCCACCAAGCCCTTCCGTTCATAGAACCGAACCGTCTCGACGCCCACCCCAGCCTCTCTCGCCACCTGCCCGATCGTTAGACCCCTCATCTCGTCACCTCCTCACTGCCAGTCTAATGTCCGTACTATGGTCCGGAATCAAGGGGGGGGTACGGAGAGGAAAACTCCGCGCGGGTGCGTGCTTCGTGGTCGGGTGCTGGGGCTCCCCCATGCTGGCCGTGTGGGCGTCCCTCTTCGAGTCGGCTTTCCTCCCGTTCGCGAAGCGTTCGCGAAGCCCCTGGTCGCCGGGGTCACCGCAGTCGCCGCCTGGGTCTGGACGGCGCGAATGAGACCTGCTGAGTACCCCGAGCGGACGAGGAGCACCACCAACGTGAGACGGTTCTAATTTGACGCCAGCCAGGCCGAACTCGTACAATCCGGCACACTATCCCGACTGATGGAGTTGACATTGGGTGTCATCGGTATCCATTCGTTTCGCTATCTCAAGCTCTGCGTGGTCCTCGTGCTCGCCGCGCTGGCCTGGTCCCTCGCGGCTCCCCACTGCGTCGAGGCGTCGCCGTCGTCGAGCGCGTGTGACGTGTCGATCGCAGGGTCGGGGTGCTGCGGCGCCTCGGCGCCGAAGGCGCCGGACTGCGACACCAACTGCCTTTGTCCCTGCCCCTGCTCCCAGGTCCCCGGGTTCAGCAGCACTCCCAAGATCCAGCCCCTGGGCGTCACTTCCGTGGTGCCCCCCTGCCGTGCGGCCGCTCTCCCATCGGCCGTCGAGGCCCCTCCCGCTCCCGTGCCCATCGCCGGCTGACCCGCTCCGCCGATTCCAACCCTTTCCGGTCTCTTTCTCCCTCGACGACGCCCGCGCCCCGAATGCGGCGCGGTGCGCGGCGCACCTCGTGCGAGGTGCGCTGCGCGGAGGAGCGGTCATGGCCACACGGGACAAACCGTTTGCGTCCAGGGTCCTCGACACCCTGGCCTCGCTCAAGCTCACGATCTTCCTGTTCTTCGCCCTGGCCGGGACGAGCGTCTTCGGCACGGTGATCCAGCAGCAGGCCGACCCTCACGCTTACATCGAGTCGTACGGGCCGACGCTGGCGCGGGTCTTCGAGGTGCTCAACCTCGTGGACATGTACCACTCATGGTGGTTCGAGCTGCTCCTCGCGCTGCTGCTCCTGAACACCCTGGTGTGTTCGCTGCGCCGGCTCCCCGCCGCACTGCGTTCGATTCGGCGCGACCAGCACGTCACCGCCGGAGAACTGGCGACCAAACCCTTGCAATCGTCCTGGGCAACGCGGGAGGGCGCGGCCGGCGTCGTGGAGGAAGTGCTCCGGGAGAAGCTGGGCACTCCCAGCATGCATCTCGAGGAAGGGGCCTTTGCCTGGTTCGTCCAGAAGCAGCCCTGGGCCCGGCTCGGGGCCTACGTGGCCCACGCGAGCCTCGTGCTCTTCTTCCTCGGCGGCATCGTCGGCGCGCGCTACGGGTTCAAGGGCTTCGTGAACATCGTGGAGGGCGAGTCAGTCGCCTCCGTCCAGCTCCGGGACGGCGGGATGCTGACGCTCCCCTTCGAGATCGCCTGCGAGTCCTTCGAGCTCCACACCTACCCCGACGGCCGCCCCAAGGACTACTTGAGCCGGCTCGAGGTGCGTCGGAACGGCAACGTCGTGGAGAAGAAGACCATCGAAGTGAACGACCCCCTGATCCAGGACGGGATCTACTTCTACCAGTCTAGCTACGGCAAGAGCGGGGGCGGCGCCGTCCTCAAGGCCGTGAGCCCGGGGGGCGACCAGGTCCTGGCACCGGTGCAGGTCCCCGAGGAAAGCACCATACGGGTCCCGGGAAGCGATCTCTCCGTTGAGGTCGTGGCCACGGCAGAGAACTACAACGGCTTCGGCCCGGCGGCCCAGCTCGTCCTCGTGGCCGAGGGCCCGAACAGCCACGCCCACGTCGGCGAGCCCTTTGTGGTGCTCCAGAACTTCCCCAACTTCGACCAGCGCCGCGGCGGGGAGCAGGTCTTCCAGCTCGCGGGCCTTCTGCCCGGCCGGTGGTACACGGGGCTCCAGGTCGCCAAGGACCCCGGGGTCCCCCTGATCTGGGCAGGCTCGCTCCTGCTCACCCTCGGCACCCTGATGGCGTTCTTCGCCTCCCACCGAAGGGTCTGGGTGCGCATCGAAGACGGGCGGCTGACCCTCGCCGGCGCGGCCTCGAAGAACTTGTCCGCGTTCCGGGACGCCTTCGAGGAACTGGAGCGAACGTTGCGCGAGCGGACCGAACTCACTTCCCGGGCGCAGCGCGCGGCGGGCTGAGGAGGAGAACGGAATGAACGTCACCCTGTTCAACGCGAGCATGGTCGCGTACTTCGCCGCTACCGTGCTCTACGCCCTGCACCTGGTCGCGCGGCAAGAACGCCGCCTCGGTGTCGCCGCCTCGGCCGTGTGCCTGGCCGGCCTCCTCATCAACACCGCGGCCTTCGCGGTGCGCTACCTGGAGAGCCAGAAGCTCGGCTTCGCCTACATGCCCCTCTCCAACATGTACGAGTCGAAGGTCTTCTTCGCCTGGTGCATCGTGGCCGTGTACCTGATTTTCGAGTGGCGGCTCGGGACCAGGGCGCTGGGGGCTTTCGTGGCGCCTCTCGGGGGGCTCTCCATCGCCATCGTGTCCCTGAACCCCAGGATCTCGGCGGAGCTCCAGCCCCTGGTGCCGGCGCTCCAGTCCAACTGGCTCACCGCCCACGTCGTGACCTGCTTCCTCGGGTACGGCGCCTTCGCTATCGCCTTCGCAGTGAGCCTGGTCTACGTCTTCCGGGGTGACGGGACCGGAGGCTCGGTGCCGCCGCGCAAGGCCCTCGACGACCTCTCCTACCGGGCGATCGCCTTCGGCTTCCCGTTCCTCACCGCGGGCATCCTCACCGGGGCCATCTGGGCCAACTACGCCTGGGGCACCTACTGGAGCTGGGACCCGAAGGAGACCTGGTCGCTGATCACCTGGTTCGTCTACGCGGCCTACCTCCACGCCCGTTTCACGGCCGGCTGGAAGGGACCGCGCCTGGCCTGGCTCTCCATCGTGGGCTTCGGGGCCACCATGTTCACCTACTGGGGCGTGAATTTCGTGCTCTCCGGGCTCCACAGCTACGGATGAGCGACGCGGGAACCAACGGTTCCCAGGAGAAGAGTGCAATGTCCTACAAGATTTCGAAGCTGGCCCCGGTCTGGACGCTGGCCGTCGTGCTGAGCTGGACCGGGCAGTCCCTCGCCTTCGGCGACGGCGGCTGCGGAGAGGGCAAGTGCACCGACTGCCACAGCCTGAGTCGGGAGGAGGCGGGGAGTCTCCTCGGCGGCATGGTCGACGGCGTCCTGGATGTGCGGGAGAGCAAGGTCCCAGGCCTCTGGGCCGTGGACGTGGAGAAGCAGGGGCGGAAGATTCCGGCCTACGTCGACTTCTCGAAGCGCTTCCTGATCGCCGGTGACGTGGTCGAGATCCAGAGCCGGGAGAGTCTCACCCGGGAGCGGGCCATCGGGCTGAACCGCGTGGACGCGGCCTCGATCCCCTTGGACGACGCCGTGGTGATCGGCGATCCGAAGGCGCCCCACAAGGTCGTCGTCTTCGACGATCCGGAGTGCCCCTACTGCCGGAAGATTCACCCCGAGATGAAGCGCGTGGTGGAACAGCGCCCCGACGTCGCCTTCTTCGTCAAGATGTTTCCCCTGAAGAGCCACCCCGACGCCCGGCGCAAGGCCCAGGCGATCGTCTGCGCCCGCTCCGAGGCCCTGCTCGAAGCCAGCCTCGAAGGCAGGCCCATTCCCGACCCGACCTGCGAGACCGACCAGATCGAGAAGAACGAAGCGCTGGCTCAGGCCCTCGGGATCCGCTCCACGCCTACCCTGGTCTTCCCCGACGGGAGAGTGGCTCCCGGCTACAAGACGGCGGAGAAGATCCTCGCGTACCTCGACGAGGACCAGAGGGCCCCGAAGTGAGATCTCGCCTGCGGAGCGGGGGCGGCCGTTGGCGGGCGCTCGCGGCCGGGCTCGTCTTCGTCCTGCTGCTCCCGACCTCGGTGTTGGCGGGCACGGCCTTCCTGCTCTGCACCGGGGAGGACGGGCACGCCGTGGTGGAGGCCGGCGGCCACGCAGCCCATCGCCATCACGACAGGGAGCCCGACCAGCACCGGCCGGCCTCCGGCTCCTCGGAGACGCCGCCGGACGAGCACACCTGCGAGCACGAGGAGATCTCGGTGGACGGGCTGCGCCGCAGCCGGTCGGCTCTCGGGGGTCCGGCGCACGGTGTCGCGCAACCTCCCATGCTGACACTTCCCGTGTCCGGGGGCGCCGTTCTCTTCAGCCTGCGCCTGAAACATCAAGGCCTCTCCCCTTCGCCTCCCCCCGTCGCCCTCCGCTCCATCCGGAGCATCATCCTGCGGATTTGATCCCTCCGGTCCCCGCCGGGACCGGGTCCATCCGACCCCTGCTCGTTCTCGGCGCGTCCGGCACGGCCTCAGAGGGCCTGCCAGCGGCCTGCCGCGATTGTCCCACTTGCGCGCCCGAGGTCCCGAACGCGGGCGGCAGCAAAGAACCCACTCACTGCTTTCGATTTCGGAGGAGCGACATGACACCACCGAGAGTTCTCTGGCTCGCCGGGGGCCTGGCCCTGGCCCTGGCGAACCAGGCCGGGGCGTCCGGCGGCCTGACCCTGGAAGAGGTCACCGCCCGGGTCCTGGCCGGGCACCCCACCCTGCAGGCGGCCTCGGCCGAGGCCGCGGCCCGAGAGGGCGCGGCCCTTCAAGCCGGGCTCCGTCCAAACCCCGAGGTCTCGCTGGAAGTCGAAGAGCTGGGCGCCGCCGGGGGCGGCGACGCCCTCGAGACGACCCTGGCCCTGGAGCAGGCCCTGGAGCTGGGCGGCAAGCGGGCGAAGCGGCGGCAGGCGGCCGCCCTGGAAGCCGACCTGGCACACTGGGACCAGGCGTCGGCTCGGCAGGACCTCCTGGCGGAGGTGCACACCGCCTTCTTCGAGGCCTTGGCGGCCCAGGAGCGGCTCGCCCAAGCCGAGGTCCTGTCCGACCTGACCGAGCGCGGCCTCCGGGCGGTGGAGGAGCGGGTAGACGCCGGGAAGGTCTCGCCCATCGAGAAGACCCAGGCCCGGGTCGCCGTCTCCTCGGCGCGGATCGAGCTGCGACGGGCCCAATCCCGGTGGGAGGGGGCGAGACGGCGCCTCGCCGCGCTCTGGGGCGGGACTGGGGGCGAGGTGGGGACCCTCGCGGGTTCCCTCGCGGCCGCTGTGCCCTTCCCGCCCGAAGCGGAGCTCGAAGCGCTCCTGCCCGACAACCCCGACCTGGCCCGGTGGGAGGCCGAGATCGCCCAGAAGAAGGCAGGCCTTGAAGCGGCGCGATCCCTGGCCGTGCCCGATCTGACCCTCTCGGGCGGGCTGCGCGCGGTGGGCGCCGGGGACGAGGTCACCGGCCTCGTCGGGGTCTCCCTGCCGCTACCCCTTTTCGACCGGAACCAGGGGGGAGTGGGGGAGGCGCGGGCCGGTCTCAACAAGGCCCGGGCCGAGGCCCGGGGGGCGCTCCTGCGGCTCCGGGCTGAGCTCGCGGCCGCCTACCAGGAGGCGGAGACCGCGCAGGTCGAGGCGCAAACCCTGACCGAGCGCCTCCTGCCCGACGCCGAGGCCGCCTTCGAGGCGGTTCGGGAGGGGTACCGCCTCGGCAAGTTCGACCTCCAGCGCCTCCTCGACGTCCAGCGCGCCGTGGTGGAGGCCCGCACCCAGCTCCTGGACGCCCAGGAGGTCTACCATTTGGCCAGGACCCGCCTCGCCCGTCTGACGGGGAGGCTCGCTTCTGCAAACTCCGGCGCCCCCCAGGGCACCGAGACCCGATAGAGGAGACCCAGCCATGAACCGGAAGATCGCAATCGCGACCACCTGCCTGCTCGCCGCCCTCGCTTGGGCGTCCCCCTCCCTCGCCGCCGAGGACCAGCACGGGACGAAGGGCGTGGAGCATCAAGAGGAGAAGCACGAGGACGGGGACCACGAGGACGAGCGCGGCGAAGAACACGGCGAGGAGCACGACGAGCACGAGGGCGAGGGCCGAGTCCACCTGGACGCCCACGAGCTCAAGGAGCTCGGAATCGTGGTCCGCACCGCCGGGGCCGGCAAGCTCGGCCTCGTCCTCAAGGTCCCGGGCAAGGTGGCCATGCCCACCGACCGGCTCGCCCACGTGGTGCCCCGGGTGCGGGGCTACGTCCGGGAGGTGCGGGTGGGGCTCGGCGACCGGGTGAAGGAGGGCCAGGTGATGGCCGTGCTGGAGAGCCCGGAGCTCGGGGAGGCCAAGGTGGCCTTCCTCTCGGCCGCCCAGGAGACCCAGCTCGCCCGCACCGACCTGGAGCGGGCCCAGGCGGTCCACGACAACGTGCAGAAGATCCTGGAACTGCTCGACCGGTCACCGTCCCTGGAGGGCCTGGAGTCCCTGGACGGCTCCCAGGCCGGGGAGTACCGCAGCCGCCTCGTCTCGGCCTACTCCGAACAGACCTTCGCCCAGCAGACCTACCAGCGGGAGAAGACCCTCTTCGACAAGCAGATCTCCAGTCAGGAGGAGTTCCTGGCGGCCGAGAACGCCCTGCAGAAGTCCCGCGCCGAGTACGCCTCGGCCCGGGACCAGGTGGGCTTCGAGGTCCGCAAGGCCCTGCTGGAGGCGCGCCACGCCGCCGACGTCGCCCGCTTGGGGCTGCGGTCGGCGGAGCGCAAGCTCCACGTGTTCGGCCTGGACGAGCCGGCGGTCCAGCGCCTGGCCGAGGACC
This sequence comes from Thermodesulfobacteriota bacterium, assembly GCA_040756475.1. Lineage (NCBI taxonomy): Bacteria > Pseudomonadati > Thermodesulfobacteriota > Thermodesulfobacteriota bacterium. Next base: position 15,674 of record JBFLZB010000023.1, on the reverse strand, counting down.
AGGAGCCCGAGGATCGCCTGGCCTGGTACGAGCTCAAGGCCCCCTTCGCCGGGCAGGTGATCGAGCACCACGTGACCCGGGGCGAGCTCCTCACCGACGAGACGGACGCCTACGTGGTGGCCGACCTGGCCACGGTGTGGGTGGACCTCAGCGTCTACCCCAAGGACGTGGGCCAGGTCCGCGCGGGGCTCCGGGCCATCGTCTCCACCGGCGACGGGCTCGCTGCCGAGGGGAAGATCACCTACGTGAGTCCCGCCGTGGATTCCGAGACCCGGGCCGGGCTGGCCCGGGTGAGCCTGCCCAACCCCAGGGGGGCATGGAAGCCGGGCATGTTCGTCAACGGCGAGGTGGTGGTGGACGAGGCCGACGTGGCGGTGCTCGTGCCCCGGACCGCGCTCCTCAACGTGGACGGCCGCACCGTGGTCTTCGTCCAGGAGGGGGACGGGTTCGAGGCCCGGCCCGTGACCGTGGGGCGCGGAAACGAGCTCCGCGCCGAGATCACCGCCGGGCTCCAGGCCGGGGAGGCCTACGCAACCGAGGGCGGCTTCGGCCTCAAGGCCCACCTCGCCAAGGGCAGCTTCGGCGACGGCCATAACCACTAAGGACTGGAGAGGAGACCGACCATGGAAAAGCTCATCCAGTTCACCCTGCGCAGCCGCCTGCTGATGGTGGCCCTGGCCGCCCTGGTCATGGGGGCCGGGGTCCTGAGCTACCGGTCCCTACCGGTGGACGCCTTCCCCGACGTGACCCCTGCCCTGGTGCAGGTCTTCGCCGAGACCGAGGGCCTGGCGCCCGAGGAGGTGGAGAAGTACGTCACCTACCCGATCGAAGCCGTCATGAACGGCCTGCCCAACCTGAAGGAGCTCCGCTCGGTCTCGAACTTCGGGCTCTCGGTGGTGAACGTCTACTTCGAGGACGGCACCGACATCTACTTCGCCCGCCAACTCGTGAACGAACGGCTCCAGGAGGCCCGGGAGCAGATCCCCGAGGGCTTCGGCGAGCCCGAGATGGGCCCCATAACCACGGGCCTCGGGCAGATCCTCTTCTACTTCGTGGAAGACGAGACCGGCAAGCTCGGCCCCGAGGAGACCCGGACGATCCAGGACTGGCTGATCAAGTTCAACCTCCAGGCCGTGCCCGGCGTCACCGAGATTCTCAGCCTGGGGGGCGAGGTGAAGCAGTTCCAGGTGGCCGTGCGGCCCATGGACCTCGTGCGCTACGGCCTCGGGCTCCACGACGTGGTGGAGGCGCTGCGGGCCAACAACGCCAACGCCGGCGCCCAGTTCATCGTGAAGAACAAGGAGGAGTACATCGTCCGGTCGGTGGGGCTGGCCGAGGACGCCGCGGACCTCGAGCGGGTGGTGGTGAAGTCGGTGGGGGGCACGCCGGTGTATCTCAGCCAGGTGGCCGATGTGGAGATCGGCGGGGAGATCCGCCGGGGGCTCGCCACCATGGACGGCAAAGGCGAGACCGTGGCCGGCATGGTCCTGAAGCTCATCGGCACCAACACCTCCCAGGTGATCGCCGACGTCAAGGCGCGCCTGGCGGAGGTCAACAAGGTGCTCCCGCCCGGGGTGCGGGTCGTCCCCTACTACGACCAGGCCACCCTGGTGGCGAAGTGCGTGGCCACGGTGACCGACGCCCTGGTCCAGGGCATCGCGCTGGTGGCCCTGGTGCTCCTGCTCTTCATGGGAGGACTTCGGCCGAGCGCGGTGGTGGCGCTCTCGATTCCCTTCTCGCTCCTCTTCGCCTTCATCCTGATGAAGGTCCTCGGGGTCTCGGCCAACCTCATGAGCCTGGGGGGGCTCGCCATCGCCATCGGCATGCTGGTGGACGGCACCATCGTCATGGTGGAGAACGTGGACCGGATGCTCCGGCAGTCCGACCCGGCCGAGCCCCGGGTCCACGTGGTGGCCCGGGCCTGCGCCGAGGTGGGCCGGCCCATCCTGTTCGCCGTGTCCATCATCATCCTGGTCTTCTTGCCCCTCTTCACCCTCCAGGGGGTCGAGGGCAAGACCTTCCGGCCCCTGGCCGAGACCGTGTCCTTGGCCATGCTGGGGTCGCTCCTCTTCGCGCTGCTCCTGGCGCCGGTGGCCGCGCATCTCCTGATGCGGCGCCCGAAGGGCGAGGCGGCGGAGAGCCGGGTGGTGCGGGTGCTCCTGGTGCCCTACCGGCCCCTGGTCCGCCTCTTCGTCCGCTTCCGGCTGGCGGCCGTGGTCCTGGCCCTCGGCATGCTCGCCGCCGGCGCCTGGGTGCTCCCGCAGCTCGGCTCGGAGTTCGTGCCGAGGCTCAACGAGGGAGACCTGCTCGTGCGCGCCACCATGGCGCCGTCGATTTCACTCGAGGAGGCCCGGGACACGATGCTCCGCTTCGAGCGGCGCCTCATGGCGCAGTTCCCCGAGGTCACGCGGGTGGTCACCCGGGTGGGGCGGGGCGAGGTGGGGGCCCACGCCGACCCGGTGAACTCGGCCGAGGCCTTCGTGGCCCTGAAGCCCGAGGCCGAGTGGACGACCGCGAAGACCCCCGACGCCCTCTACGCGGCTATGGGCGAGGCCTTCGAGAGCTTCCCCGGCACCCAGTTCAACTTCACCCAGCCCATCGCCGCGGCGGTGGACGAGCTCCTCACCGGCACCAAGGCCGAGCTCGCAGTGAAGATCTTCGGGCCGGACATGGAGGTGCTCAAGGAGGTCTCGGCCCGGGTGGAGGCCGTGATCCGGGAGGTGCCCGGCGCGGCCGACGTGCAGCGCGATCAGGTGAGCGGTACCCCCCAGGTGCGCGTCACCATCGACCGGGACGCCATCGCCCGCCACGGCATCAACGTGGCCGAGGTCCAGGAGGTGGTGAGCGCCGCGGTGGGGGGCGAGGAGGCGGGCCAGATCTTCGAGGGCGTGGCCCGCTTCGCCATCGTGGTGCGCTACGCCAAGGCCGACCGCGCCACCCCGGAGGACATCGGGCGCATCCTGATCCCGGCGCCGGCCGGGGGGCTCGTGCCGCTCCGGGACCTTGCCCGGATCGAGGAGATCGTGGGCCCTCGCCAGATCACCCGGGAGAACAACCAGCGCTTCATCGCCGTGCAGTGCAACGTGCGGGGCCGAGACATCGGCACCTTCGTGGCGGACGCCCAGGCCGCCATCGACGCGGAGGCGAAGCTCCCGCCCGGATACCTCGTGGAGTGGGGCGGCCAGTTCGAACTCCAGCAGGAGGCCAACAAGCGGCTCGCCCTGGTAGTACCGATCACCCTCCTGGTGGTGTTCCTGCTCCTCTACTCGAACTTCAACTCGCTCAAGAGCTCGCTCCTCATCATCCTCAACATCCCCCTGGCCCTGGTCGGCGGCGCCGTGGCCCTGTGGCTCACGGGTCAGAACCTCTCGGTGCCGGCGTCGGTGGGGTTCATCGCGCTCTTTGGCATCGCGCTCCAGAATGGGATGGTGCTGGTCCAGTACCTGAACCAGCTCCTGCGGGACGGGGTGCCCCTGGCCGAGGCCTGCGTCGAGGGCGCCTGCGTGCGCCTGCGGCCGGTGCTCATGACCGCGATCACCACGCTCCTGGGGCTCGCGCCGCTCCTGGTCTCCACCGGGACGGGGAGCGAGGTGCAGCGGCCGCTGGCCACCGTGGTGGTGGGTGGCCTCGTGACCTCCACGGTGCTCACCCTGCTCGTGCTCCCCGCCCTCTACAAGTGGTTCGCCATCGACCCCAACCGTTCGGTCCAGACTCTGTGAGGAGACCCCGATGAAAGAGATCAAGGCGTACATCAAGAAGCACAAGCTCGCGCCCGTGACCCTGGCCCTGCACAAAATCGAGGGCCTCACGGGCATCAGCGTGACCGACGTCCGGGGCTTCGGCCGTGGGCGGGCCAAGGACCAGCCGCATCGTGTCGTGGACGATCTGATCGACTATGTCACCGGCGTCAAGCTCGAGATCGTCTGCCGGGACGACCTGGTGGACGAGGTCATCCGCACCATCCAACAGACGGCCCACACGGGCCTCAAGGGCGACGGCAAGATCTACGTCTCCGACGTGGAGCAAGCGGTGCGAATCAGCACCGGCGAGCGCGGCGAAGGCGCCGTCTGAGGGAGGAGAAGCGCCATGAAGAACGTGCTGAGATTGGTGTTGGTCTTCGGGTGTCTCGGTCTCACGTTGGGGTGCGCGGCAACCGGCATCACGGTATCCGGCGGTCCTGCGGTCCCCGTGGATGTAGTGGAGGGAGTTGGCCCGCGCGTGACCGGAGTCGCGGCACACCGGGAAGAACAAGGCCTGGTCGTCACGGGAAGGGTCGAGAGGCTCTTCCCCTCCCCGGTCCGGGGCCATGTGGACGTGGCGGTCCTGGACGCTGGTGGACGCCCGGTGGCGGAAGCCAGCGCCGACCCCTTCCCCCACCACATGCAGCGGGGTGGAAAACAGTCGGCACGGTTCACGGCTCGTCTGGCCGAGTCCGTGCCGGACGGCGGCGGGGTCCGGGTGCGCTACCACGCCAAGGGCTCTGCGGGGAGCTCCGAGGCAGGCTGCGGGGAAAACGCGGCCGCGAGGGGCGCCTGACCCCGGGCCCACATGCTGGGAGCGAACCCCGGATGAATCCGCTTGCGGGGACGCTCGCCAGGGGGACTGCGGTCCTCCTGGCGGGCCTTACCCTGCTCGGGTGCACCGCACCCCGAGCCGAGCAGGGCCCGAGTTCCGCGGCGACCAACGTGGACCGGGCTGCGCGCCGTGAGGCATTCCGCCTCCAGACCCGGGTCTGGGGAGAGGGGCGAGATGTTCGGGTGGAAGGGGTCGTGCACAGGGGCGGCGAGGCTGCCGAAACGGGCCACGCCGACATCGCGGTATACGCGCCGGACGGGTCACTTCTCGCCACGGCCAGCGCACCTTACCATGTCATAAGAACGGAAGAGGGACGTCCGGCCGTGTCCTTTGCCGCGCGCTTGCCCGGTCTGCGCGGTCGAGGAATCCGCCTAAGAATCCTGCCCCACGGGACACTCCTCGACGCGGGCGGGACGTGCGGCGAGAACACCGCGATCGAAGAGGAGCGTGACCGCGACCGCTGACGACCGGCAGACGCCAAGTCCCCCGGTGTGTGTAGAACCGGCGGTCCCTCTCGGGGGACGGCTTTCCAACGCATGCCGATGTCGCCGAGCCCATGAGAGACGCCTCACGATCCCGTCCCAAGCAGTCGATAGGTTCTTTATCGGCCCGCCGTCGCCATGCGAAAACAATCACTTGACCCGTGACGTGCAGATTCCCTATCATCCTACTTGAGGTTCATCTGGGGCTGAGGAGATTGAGTGGCTTTTTCCGGTCGGGTTAACAGCATCTGGGTCATGTGCCTCGTCCTCGCGGCATTCGTCGCGCAGACGACCGTTGTGCCGCCGTGCGCCAGCGCACGGAGCGATGAGGCGGAGGAGACGCAGATCTGCGCCACGGTCTGCTGCCGGCGGGAGACCCCCCGCGACGGCGAGCGGAACTGCCCCAGCATGCTCTGCAGTTGCTGCGCGCCCTATGTCGCCTCCACTCCCGCCGCTTCGTGCGATCCTCGAGTCCAAGCGTTGGACCCCGACGAACTGCCCCGCAGGGCGCCCCTGACGCCTCTGGAACCACTCCCCCCCGTTCCCATCTCTTCCTGATCCGCATCCCGAGCCGGGCGTTTCGGCGGGCCGGGCGTGATCGCCCCGCGCCGTAGCGTCGCTTTGCCGCGCCGTCGCACAACATGGGGCTGCGACGGCCATCACAGCGGCAGTTGCTCACCGTTTCGTGACGATTGGGGCATCTGATGGGAATTCACAGACCGGCCCGAGGGCTCTTGGCGGCCCTCGGCTCTCCCAAGGTTTCGTTATGTCTTCTCGCAGCGTTGGCGCTGGCTGGCACGTTCGCGGCGTCTGGACGTTTCCGGGGCGCACCCGCCGGATGGGCTGAGGCGGCGGCGACGTCGCCGGTGGCGGCCCTCGCCCCTCTCCTATGGGTTCTGGTGGCAGGCCTTTCCGTGAGCGCCGTCGCTGGTTGCGTGGCCAAGCCGGCGGCGGAGTCCACGGGCGTCGGACCCCGGGTCCGGACCGGCCTCCTGGTTGCCCACAGCGGCCTTCTCCTGGCACTGCTCGGGCATGCGCTGGGGGAGGGACGGGGGCTTCGGGGGCAAGTGCTGGTCCCGCGCTTCGGGATCGCGAACACCGCAACGCTCCGCGACGGCACCGCCGTCCCTCTCCCGTTCGCGCTGGAGTACCCGCCGGAAGGCGACCCGAATCAGGGGGGCGTCGTCGTGCGACGCGCAGGGGAAGATGCTGGCGACACGACTCCCATCCGGGCAGGCAACACGGTGTGGTTCTCGGACGGCCTGCGCCTCTACCCGGCGGGCGAGGTCCGCGTCGGAGCGCGAGGGGTGCTCAGCATCTTCGACCGGGATGGGACACCTCTGCTGGATGGACTGGAAGTGGGGGAGGGAGACGCGGTCGCCGTACCCGGCACCGGAACGCAGGTCCTGGTGACCGGACTCTGGGAGAGCCGAAACGATCTCGGCCCGGCGGTTCGCCTGGTCGTTCGCGACCCGCTACGCGGAGCCGACTCCTTCCTGGTCTATCGCGCCCTGCCCGGCCTGGACCGAGCACGCGGCGGGGCTCTGTTCTTTCGGTTGACCGAGTTCACGCCGGGGTGCGAGTACCTGCGCTTCTGGGTAGTGAGGGACCCGGGATTGGCCTGGGCCGCGGCCGGCGGACTCCTCGTCTTCGCCGGGGCGCTGGCCGCGGTCGGAGGCACCCGCCGAGTGCCCCGAATCGTGGCCTATCTCCGGCTGACCGTCGACCGGATCCCGCCGTCCCTCGGGGCAAGCCCTATCCCACCGCATGCCTCCGGGCGGGGAAGCACGACGGCTGGCCGCGCCCTCTTCGACCATCCGAGGGCGAACGAAAGGAGCGTGCCTGCATGAGACTGCGACGCTACCTCCAACTGGGCACGAGCCTCGGGGCCAACGGCTGGCTCAAAGGCTACTGGGCCAAGGCCGTGTACCAGGGGGCGGGCAAGGGGTTCTGCATCCCGGCGCTGAACTGCTACGCCTGCCCCTCGGCCTTCTTCTCCTGCCCCCTCGGGTCGCTCCAGCACTTCATGGTGGTGCGCTCTATCCCCTACTACGTGATGGGGTACCTGGGCGCCGTCGGCGCGTTCATCGGGCGCATGCCGTGCGGCACGATCTGCCCATTCGGGTTCTTCCAGGATCTCCTCTACAAGCTCCGGTCGTTCAAGATCCGCATCCCGCGGTACCTCCGGCCGTTTCGCTACATCGTGCTGGTCGTGCTGGTGTTCGTCCTGCCGTGGGTGACGGGCCAGAACTGGTTCTCCAAGCTCTGTCCCGCCGGGACGTTGGCCGGCGGCCTCCCGTGGGTGACGATCAGCGGGGACATCCGGAACATGATCCAGGACCTCTTCTGGATCAAGCTGGCCATGCTGATCTTCTTCACCACTTCGTCGATCATCGCCAAACGCCCCTTCTGTCAGACCACGTGCCCCCTGGGGGCGATCTTCGGCCTCTTCAACCGGCTGAGCTTCGTGCGCCTGCACTGGGACGCCAAGACCTGCACCCACTGTGACAAGTGCTTCGAGGTCTGCCCCATGGAGATCAAGGTCTACGAGGGAGAGAACACCGGCCAGTGCATCCGGTGCCTCGACTGCACCGCATGCGAGGCCATCACGGTGACCACGGTGCTCTCGCGACCAGAAGGGGAGCAGCCCGCGGCGTTTCCGGAGCCGGCCCGGGAAGTAGCGTGACCGGCCGGGCGCGAACCTTCTGCCGGAGGGGTTGACCATGGAAGATCTTCTCGAGTTCCTGGAAGCCGCCAACAACTGGGCCTCGGTGCCCCTGGGCCTTGCCCTGCTGCTGCTCGTCACGGCGGGCAGTGGGTTGTGGAGGTCCCGGTGGAAGAAGGCACTCTGGGGCGCCGGGCTCCTCCTGCTGGCCGCCACCTTCTACTTCGGGGTCGCCCGCCACGAGTGGGGCGAGGTGCTCTTCAACGGGCAGCTCCTCTGACTGAGCTGCATCGGGGTCGGGTGACCCCCGGACGAGTCATCGGGATCGCGAAGGCTGCGCCCCGCGCCGGGGCGGGAAACGGGAACGACCACAATCACAATGGACACCATGCGAACGACCGCGAGCTTCCTCACAGCCGCCCTCTTGTGCCTCGCCGCTCCGGGCGTGCCGTGGCCGGCGTTCGGCGCAGACAAACCCCAACCCGGCGCCGCCGCCACCTCCTTCACCGCACCGCTGTTAGAAGACGGAGACCTGGAGCTCGGCCCGCATCTGGGCAAAGACGTCATCCTGCTCGACTTCTGGTCCATCTACTGCGTGGCTTGCATGGAAGAGATGCCCAAGATCATCGACCTCTATGAGCGGTACCGGGAGAGGGGCCTCGTGGTCGTGGGCATCAACCTGGACAGCTTCGGCTCGAAGCGGGTCGTCCGGTTCGTGGAAGGGTTGGACTACCCCATCCCCTTCCCCCTGGTGATCGACAAGCGCCGGCAGGTGGCCGGCGATTACTCCGTGAGCGTGCTCCCCACCACCGTACTCATCGACCGGCAGGGCAAGGTCGTCGATTACCACGTGGGCTACGCCCCGGGGGACGAGATCAAGCTCGAGGAGAAGGTGAAGCAGGCCCTGGGCGGGGGGAACTGAGGTGATCCGCCGAACCCGGAGGCTCCTGTCGGTGGCGGGCTTCCTGTTCCTCGGGGCTGCTTGTGCCACCCCACAACCCCACACGGGTCCGGGAACCGTGACGTGGCGGGGGGAGGTGCGGGTCACCGAAGACGTGACCGTTCCCCGCGGTTCGCGCCTGGTCCTGGAGCCGGGCACGGTGGTCCGCTTCGCCTACCGGGATGACGACGGGGACGGGTGGGGAGACGCCGAGGTGCGCATCGAAGGGGACCTGGTCGCCGTGGGCACCGCCGCCGCGCCGATCGTCTTTACCTCCGAGGCCGAGCCCGTCGAGCCGGGGCAGTGGGGTGCGGTGCGCGCGGACTTCGGAACGGTCGACGTGGCGTACGCCGTGGTGGAAGGCTCTTCGCGCGGGCTCCACGTCCACTTCTCGAAGGGACGGATCTCGGACTCGGTCTTCCGGCACAACGTGGACGGCACGCGCTTCGGCCAGTCCACCCTCGCGGTGGAACGCTGCCTCTTCACCGGCAACGTCGGCAAGGGCCTCAATCAGCGCCGCTGCCGGAATAGCGTCGTCGGAAACGTCTTTCGCCGCAACCGCAACGGGATCTTCCTCTTCGAGACCGACGAGGGCTCGGCGTTCGAGCGCAACGTGTTCCGGGAGAACGACCACCCGTTCCGGCTCGGGGATTTCTTCACCGGCGCCGTCCGCACCCGGGGCAACGACTGGGGCGGAGCGCCCCCCTCGGGCGAGGACGCGGGCGCCGGCCGGCCGGAGGCCAGGCTCGAGACGACTCCCGGGGAGGTCTCGGAGGCCGGGCCCCGCGGATGGCCCCGATGGGACCCCGCCAGGGACGAAAGACCGGGGGAGACGGAATGAATCGTTCGGCTGTTTGCGCCTTGGTCGCCGGGGGCCTTTTCGCCTTCACCCTGGTCGCCGGTGAGGCGAGAGCAGAGTTCGGGGGCCTCCCCGGGTACGCGGGCAGCGACACCTGTGCCCGGTGCCACCCGGAGGTCTACGCCCAGTGGCGCCTGAGCTCCCACTCGCGGATGCTCGTCGATGCGGTCCGGGATCCGTTCGCGATCCTGGCCACCGACTTCAACGAGGACATCCCCTTCGGCCGGGAGGACGTCGTGTACGTCCTGGGGAGTCACTGGGTCCAGAAGTACCTCACCCGGATCGACGGGGTCCTTTACGTCCTGCCCAAGTACTGGAACGTCGCCAAACGCAAGTGGGAGCCTTACAGCATCTGGAACTGGCGGGAGCAGCCCTACAACGTCCACTGCGACGGGTGCCACACGGTGGGCTTCGACCCGGAGACCGAGAGCTTCTTCGAGCCGGGCGTGGGCTGCGAATCCTGCCACGGCCCGGGAAAGAAGCACGTGGAGACGGGAGGGCGTCTCTCGGAGATCGTCAACCCGGCCAACCTGCCACCCGACCGGGCCCAGATGATCTGCATGGCGTGCCACACGGACGGCACCGACACGGTCACGGGCAAGTACCCCTTTCCCGTGGGCTACGTGCCCGGGGAAGACCTCAACGACTACCTCACCGAGTTCTTCATGCCCAAGCCCAACAGCAAACGGTGGTACTGGGGCTCCATGGACTTCCTGGAGCGCCAGCGCATGTGGCGCTTCTTCCAGTCGAAGTTCTACTCCACCACGCGGGCCTGCGAGGTATGCGGTTTCGACCGGGGGATCTCAGCGCCCAAGGAGCGGATCATGGGCCCCAGCGAGTACTGCGGCACCTGCCACAAGTACCGCAGCGAGAACTTCCTACAGCACTCCGGGCACCGGCCGGAGAAGGTCGAGTGCCGGGACTGCCACGTGCCCCGGATGGCGAAACGCGGGACGACCTACTCGATCCACGACCACAAATTCGACTTCAGCCAGCCGGCCCCGGCCTGCACCGAGTGCCACGAGCCCGGGAGCGTGTCCGGAGACCGGTGCCAGTACTACGCTCCGGACTTCCACCTGTTGCCGGTCCGGTACCCCCGGGAGATGACCACGGCGGAGGCGTGCGTGTACTGCCACAACACCCAACTCAAGGAAGACCGAGACGACGGGTGGGCCCGGCAGGAGTCGAGACGCATCGTGGACCGGTTCCTGATCCAATGACACGTGCAAGAGGCAAAACGACACAGGAGGAAGCTCGGTGATGCGAAGGATGATCGCGACGGGCGCGTTGGCGCTCACGCTCGGCTCGGGGCCGAGCGCGGCGGAGATGCTGGACCCCGCCGGGTACGCGGGGAGCGACCGGTGCGCCGAGTGCCACAAAGAGAAATACGATGGCTGGAAGGAGACCTTTCACGCCACGGTGGTCAAGGACGCCAAGAAAGACCCATCGGCCATCCTCGGCGACTTCACCGCGCCCGGCCTCCCCTTCACGCGGGACGAGGTGGAATACACCATCGGCGGGCACTGGGACCAGCGGTACATGAAGAAGATCGACGACGACTACTACGTCCTGCCGAAACTTTGGAGCGTTCCGTCCCGGACCTGGCAGCCCTACAACGTGTGGGGGTGGCGCAAGATGCCGTACAGCAAGTACTGCCGGGGGTGCCACGTGACCGCCTACGAGCCCGACACGGGCACGGAGACGGAGCACCGGATCGGGTGCGAGTCGTGCCACGGCCCGGGCAAGGCCCACGCAGAGGCGGGAGGCGAGGCCGCCATCGTCCAACCGGCGAAGCTTCCGGAAGACCGCCGCAAGATGATCTGCGCCGCCTGTCACGTGCGAGGGAAAGACCCCTCGGGCACCTACCACTTCCCCGTGGCCTTCACGCCGGGGGAAGACCTCGGCCACCACTACGTTCCCAACGACGTGCAGCCCGGGGAGACCAATTCCCAGGCGATCCTGCGCGCCTACGACAAGTGGCAGGAGGACCGCAAGGCCGGCAAGAGCAAGTGCGACGTGTGCGGCATCCCGGGCGCTCCCGAGACCAAGAAGAACGAGAACGCGGCGGCCCTGGACTTCTGCTTCGGCTGCCACGAGTTCAAGGAAAAGTACCCCGAGCACACCCGCCACCCGGCCGGCACGGATCTGGCCTGCTTCGACTGTCATGTCCAGAAGACGAAGGACATCATGAACGTGTCCGACGAGCAAGACATCCACTCCTACGGGTACTTTCTGGTCCACGTGCAGCAGTGCTACGACCCCGAGATCGAGAAGTACTGCGGCAAGTGTCACGAAGGCCGGGATCTCGAATGGTCCCGACGGCTCGTCGAGCAGTGGCGGGCGCCGGGGCGGATCGACCACTGAGGAGCACACCATGATGCGGAGAATCGCCCTGCTCGCCGTCGTTGCGGCCGCTGCCGCTTCTTTCCCCGGGCTCGTGCCCCGCGCCGCAGCCCAGGACACGGCCATGCGGCTCCAGCTCGGGGACCGGGCTCCGGACTTCACCCTGGAGGAGTTCTCTACCGGCCAGCCGATCTCGCTGGGCCAGTTCCTGCGCAAGAAGGTGGTGATGCTGGAGTTCTGGGCCACCTGGTGCGACATCTGCAAGAGCGAAATGCCTCGGCTGGTTCGGGAGTACGAGGAGTACAAGGACAAGGGGTACGTGCTCCTCGGGATCACCCTGAGCCGCGGCGACAAGAAGGACCGGGAGAAGATCCGGGAGCTCAAGGAGAAGTTCGGGCTCACCTACCCGCTGCTCTTGGACACCGAGTTCGAGGTGGCCACCAAGACCTACGGCCTTTCGGGACCGATCCCGCTCAAGGTGATCATCGACTGCCAGGGCGTGATCCGCTACAGCCACGTGGGCGACTACGCCGACGGCATCAGCGAGGTGCCGTTCGTGCTCGACGAACTGTTGGCTGACCCGGCGTGCAAACCGTGATACGGCCGTGACAAAGTGGGCCCTCGCTGCGGGTTTCATCGCCTTCCTCGGGCTTCTCGGGTGGGCGCCCGCCTGGGGTGCGCCTCCTCCGGAAGTGGCTCGATTCGACGTCCCGCACGAGGCGCGGATTGTCGCTGGCCAGACCCTGTCCGGCAGCCCGATTTGGTCCGGCGACCTCCGGGTGGTGGGACCGGTGGTCGTGCCCACGGGCGCCGCCCTCACCCTCCAGCCGGGCACGCGGGTCTTCTTCGACCTGCCCGAGACCGAGGAGCTCGAACCCGACTCGGCCTGGATCACGGTCCACGGGAGGATTCACGCCGAGGGAACCGAGGAGGCCCCCATCCTGTTCACGCCCGTGGAACCCCGCCAGAACCCGCTGGAGAACATGGTGGACGTCCGGGAGGCCCAAGACGCGCGCTTCCGACACTGCGTGTTTCGGCGGGGTCCGTGGGGACTCCACCTCCACGACACCCGCGGGACCGTGGAGGCGTGCCGGTTCTGGGACAACTACGGCGGCGTGCGGGGCCGGGGCGGCGAGATCGTGCTGCGAGCCAATCGGTTCGAGGGCAACCGGATCGGCGTGCGCCTGTGGCGTGCCTCCCCGGTGATCGAAGGCAACTCCTTCGTCGCCAACCTCACCGGGATCTTCTTCCGCCAGGAGGTCGAAGGTGCGCTGGTCAGGCACAACAACTTCGGTGATCTGGAGTACGCCGTCAAACTGGGAGAGCTGCAAACCTCGGATGTGGACGCCTCGAACAACTGGTGGGGCGCAGCGGACTCGACCGCCTTGGCGCAGAAGATTTTTGACGGAGCCGACTCCGAAGGGGTCGGTCGGGTGATCGTCGAACCCCGCCTCTCCGGCCCGTGGGCCCCCCGGGAGAGACGACCGTGATCCCGAAAGCGAAACGACCGGGGCACGCCAGACCGCCCCGGCCCCTGCTCGGGCTGGTCGCGGGGCTCGTGCTGTTCTCGTCCCTACCGGCTTGCCGGCGTGAGTCGCCCGCCCGTGCTTCGCATCGGGTACATGATCTGCAACTCCCTCGAAGAGACCCGAGAGAGGTTCGACCCGCTCACGGCGTATCTCTCCGAATCCACCGGGGCTCGATTCGAGGCGGTGTATCTGGACACGGTCGACGTGGAAAGCGCTTATCAGCAGGGGGATTTCGAGTTTACCCACACGAACTCGCTCCTCTACGTGGTCCTGCGCGAGCGCCACGGCGTGCGACCGATCGCGGCCGAGAGGCGGGGGGCGTTCGGGGCCAGGACCCGCGGGGTGATCATCGCCCGCAAGGACTCGGGGCTCCAACCCCTGGCCGACCTCAAGGGCAAGCGGGTCGTCTTCGGGCCGCAATGGGCACCGTTCGGATTCCTGGCCCAGTACGCGCTGATGCTGGAAGGGGGCATCGACCCGGAACAGGACCTGGCCTACTACGGAATCCCGAGAGGGAGCATGAAGCACCAGAAGATCCTCTACTCCGTCCTGTACGGCGGCTTCGACGCCGGCACCGCGCCCCTGATCGACCTGGAGGAGATGGGCGCCGACGGGCGCGTGGCGCCCGACGATTTCACCGTGTTGGGCCGCAGCCCGCTGGCCCCCTACTGCACCTTCGCCGCGGCCCCCGGCGTCTCCGATGCCTGGGTCGGCAAGGTGCGCGCGGCCCTTCTGGCCCTCGACGACCGAACCACAGCGCCTACCGGCGGGGAAACCCTTCGGGTGCTCAAACGGGCGCAGATCGCGGGTTACGAAGCCCTGACCGACGCCGACTACGACGAGATCCGCCGCTGGGCGCGGCTGGCGAAGATGCCGCCCTACGAGGAGTACTAATTGGCTCGCGTGGTGGCTCGTTGCGTAGACACCGTTGCTTGGATCGGCCGAGGCCGGACGAGCCGAGCACCATGAGGCCTCTGCTCTTGGTGCTGCTGGTGCCCCTAGTCCTAGTGTTCGGCTGTGCGGGGCCCCGGCTGGTGGGCGAGGTGATGCCCCTGGCGGGGCCACGGCCGCCGGGAAACGGCACGGTGGAGGTGGGCAGGCCCTACTTCGACTTCGCCGCCCCCGCCCTCGGCGGCGGGGTGGTCACCCTGTCCGAGATCGTGGGGCAGAAGGCCATTCTGCTCCAGTTCTGGAGCATCTCCTGCGCCCCATGCCTGGAGGAGTTCCCGCTCCTCTCCCGGCTCCAGGCCGAGTACGGGGGGCGGGGGTTCCAGGTGCTCGGGGTCAACATTGACAACGGCGGGCCGGCGAGGCTTCGGGAGACCCTGCAGACGCGGGGGATCGTCTTTCCGTACCCGGTGGCGCTGGACCCGGACCTGAGCGCCTCGGCGCGCTACGCACCGTGGGCCGTACCGGTCACGGTGCTCATCGACAGGACCGGCATGGTGAGGGCGGTCCACACGGGGTTCAAACCTGCACTCGGAGCGGTGATCGAAGAAGAAGTGCAGAAACTTCTGGAGATGTGCAGGCAATGAAGCAACTGAACGGCGTCTCGGTCCTCTTGGGTCGGATCTGGAGCAGCGTCAGGGAGAGCAGAAAGATGAACGAAGCCGGAGCCACCCGCGGGGACGATCGGCAGAGGACGATGACATGCCCCATCTGCTTGGCCCTCGCCATCGGCGCGTTGCTGGTAGCTGCGGCAACCGCCAGCGCGGGCTGGGATCCTCCGGGCTGGCGCCGTGCGCCGCCCAAAGAGGCGGAAGCTTCGACCAACCCGGTGGCCCTTCCGCTGATGTGGGCGGTCCGACTGTTCCAGACCACGGTGAGCCGGGTCGACGGGCCCCGTTGTCCGAGCTACCCCACCTGCTCGGCGTACGCTGTGGAGGCGCTGCGCGAGCACGGACCGGTGCTGGGGATTGCCCTGACGGCGGGACGGCTCCTGTCCGACGCCGACGAGGCGGCGTTCTCACCGCGGATCTTCGTAGGGGGCAGATGGCGGGTGTACGCCCCCGTGGAGGACGACCTGGCCTTCCTGAGAGGCCGGCTCGACCCGTGAGGCGACTCTTGTTTCGAAGCCCACGCGGCACGTGCTGCAGAGCCGGTCGCGCGCGGAAGAGCAACCGATGGGGTTCCTCAAACCGCGGGGGCGAACCGCTGCCCTCGCCCTGCTCGGAAAGGAGACGGAGATGAAGAAGCTCACCTATGTGAAACCTCGCGTCGTCGGCACTTCGTCCGTCCACCCCTGTTGAGGCGCCGGGGGGGAGGGCGGCTCGCGGCCGGC
>JBFLZB010000022.1 GCA_040756475.1 Thermodesulfobacteriota bacterium | reverse complement strand
GGGCCCGGCCGCCCCGGAAACGGCCCTCGGCCAGGCCCCGGGCCGAGCGCAGGGCGCGCAGGCCGAAGCGGGCGTAGGCCAGGGGGTGGCGCACCCGGTGGAGCGGAGGGGCGAGGAGGTCCTCCACGAGGTCGAACCAGGCCTGCGCCAAAGGGGCGAAGAGCTCCCCCCAGGCCCGGGCGTCGGGCCCGAGCCCCGCCTTGGTGGCCGCGAGGTCGCGCTCCAGGAGGACCGCGGTCCCGTCGTCCAGGGGATGGGCCAGGGGCGCCGGGGGGTGCACCCAGGCCAGGCCGTGGTCCGCCAGGGGCAGCCGGCGCAGGAAGGGGGAGCTCACCCCCAGGGGGTGGACCGCGGCGCACACGTCGTGGGTGAACCCGGGCAGGGTGAGCTCCCGGGACCGGCACCCGCCCCCGACCGTCTCCCCGGCTTCCCGCACCTCCACGGAGAGCCCCTGCCGGGCCAGCGCCACGGCGGCGGCCAGGCCGTTGGGGCCCGCCCCCACCACGACGGCGTCGGGCGCGCCCATCAGGGCCTGCGCCCTCCCAGGAGCCGCCCCGCCAGCGCCGCGGCCGCCGAGAGTCCCGTGCGCACCCCGGCGTTGCGCCAGAGGTTCGTGGCGGCGGACCAGTTGACGGCCGGGTCGAGGAGGGCCTTTGCGGCCTCCACCTGAACGGCGACCCCGAGCCGCGCCCCCAGGGCCTCCAAGGTCGCGCCCCAGAAGCGCTCCTGCTCGGCGTGGCCGAAGAGCCGAAAGCCCACTTCGTAGAGGGGGTCCCCGGTGCGCCCCACGGACTGGACCAGGGCCACGGTGCCCCCCGCCTCTTCGTGGGCGCCGAAGGTGATCCACCCGGCCTGGAGGTGTCCCTGGAGGGTGGCCAGGGTAAAC
Organism: Thermodesulfobacteriota bacterium; assembly: GCA_040756475.1. Lineage (NCBI taxonomy): Bacteria > Pseudomonadati > Thermodesulfobacteriota > Thermodesulfobacteriota bacterium. Next base: position 36,388 of record JBFLZB010000022.1, on the reverse strand, counting down.
GACGACGGGTCGGCGTGGAGCACCCGCACCCCCGTGGAAAGGGGCGCCCCCCCGGGCATCCGCAGGTGGATGGCCCCCACGGCCCCCGGCACGACCCCGGGGGATGGCAGGAAGAGGCGGTTGCCCTCGGGCCACAGGTCCCCGAGGTGCTCCCGGAGGATGCGGGCGGCCTGCCCCGGGGACGCCGCCCCGAGCCGGGCGCGGTAGGTCTTGTGCCAGAGCTGTCCGAACCCCTGGAGGGGGCCCTGCACCCGGCGCCCGTCCACGTTGAGGGCCGAGACCCCCGGGTCTCGAGAGGCCAGCCGGGCCCGCCCCAGGGCCACGGCCCACTGGCCGGGGGGGCAGGGCTCCGGCCCTCCCGGCGCCGGCGCCGCCGGGCCCCGGGGGGCACCGGCCAGGGCGGCTTCCTCGGTGGGGAAGAGGGGAAGGGCGTCTGCCAGGCCGAGCTCCCGCAGAAGCGCCCCGAACCGCTCCCCGAGGCCGAAGAGGCCAATCCCCTGGCCCTCCGCCCGGGTCCAGCCCCAGAGCTTCACCAGGAGCCCCAGGCCCGCCCCGTCCAGGGCCGAGAGCCCCCGGCCGTCCAGGAGCACCCGGGACGCGGGCCGCTCCCGGGGCGGGCGGCGGGTGCGGTTGTGGGCGTCGACGAGGGCTGCCTCGGATCGGGCGTCGAGGCGGCCCTCCAGGGCGAGGGCGCAAGTGTCGGGGCCGGCGTCCCGGACCTCGGCGGAGAAGGCGGTTTCCACGGCGGCCTCCCGGAAGCAGTGTGAAATCTACCGTCCACTCTACCCGGGGAACGGGCCGGGAGCCAGGCAGCCCATGTGCCTGCTTGCGGCACGGGCGCCGTACCCTATACTCCTCGGGGCCGTTCTCCAACACCCTCTGCGCAAAAGGAGGCCGCCCATGGCCCGCGCTCTCGTCCTCGCCCTTGCGGCCCTGGCCCTGGCCGGCTGCGGCGTCTCGAAGCAGGTCGTGGCCGAGAAGGATGCGGTCCTGGAGGTGTGCCGCAAAGACCTGGCGGCGTGCCAGGGCGAGCGCGACGCCGCCCGCTCGGACGCGAATCGGGTCGCCGCCGACCTGGAGGCGGCGCGTGCGCAGGCCTCCCGAGCCGAGGGAGAGCTGGGCGCCTGTCAGGCCGAGCGGAAGAAGGGGGAGGGAGAGGCCCAGGGCCTCCGCCAGGAGCTCGCGGCCTGCCGGCGTGAGGCGGAGGCGGCCCGGACGGAGGCGGCGGCCCTCAAGGAGCAAGAGGAATCGCTTCGGGTGCGGCTCCAGGCCGAGCTCGACGCCAAGACGGTGGAGATCGAAAACCTTCGGGGCCGGCTCTCGGTGCGGGTGGTGGACCGGCTTCTCTTCGCCTCGGGGAGCGCCGACATCGTGCCCGCGGGCAGGGCGGTGCTCGACAAGGTGGCAGGAGGCCTCGCGGGGGGAGCGGAGCGGATTCGGGTGGAGGGGCACACCGACGAGATCCCCATAGGGCCCCGGATCAAGGACAAGTGGTTCTCCAACTGGGAGCTCTCGGCCGCCCGGGCGGCGAGCGTGGTGCGCTACCTCCAGTACGGCCGGGGGATCGAGCCCGCGCGCCTCGAGGCGGTGGGCCTGGCCCTCTACCATCCCCTGGGGCCCAACGACACCGCGGCGCAGCGCCAGAGGAACCGCCGGGTGGAGCTCGTGCTGACCGGACCCCGATGAAAGAGGACGCCGCGCGCGCCCTTTGGGAGACGATCCCATGCCTGTCCTTCGGGTGACGGAGCTCTGGAAGAGCTACGACGGGTGCGATACCCCGGAATGCGCGGCGCTTCGCGGGACGAGCTTCGAGGTGGCGGCCGGCGAGGTGGTGGCCCTGTACGGCCGCAGCGGCTCGGGCAAGTCCACCCTCCTCCACCTCCTGGCGGGGCTCGACCGCCCGACCCGGGGCCGGGTGGAGGTGGAGGGGCGAGACCTCTCGGCCCTGGGGGAGCGGGAGCGCACCGGCCTGCGCCGCTCCCGGATCGGGTTCGTCTTCCAGTTCTTCAACCTCCTGCCCACCCTCACGGCCCGGGAGAACGTGCTCCTTGCCCTGGAGCTGGCGGGGCGCCCCGATCCGGCGGCGGCGGGGGAGGCCCTGGCCTCGGTGGGCCTGGCCGGCAAGGAGGAGCGCTACCCCCACGAGCTGTCCGGGGGCGAGCAGCAGCGGGTGGCCATCGCAAGGGCCGTGGTGAAGGGCCCGGCCCTCATCCTGGCCGACGAGCCCACCGGCAACCTCGACACCCGCACCGGTGACGAGGTGCTCGACCTCCTGGCCGGCCGCTGTCGGGAGAGGGGGGCCACCCTGGTCATGGCCACCCACAGCCCCCGGACCTCCCGGGTGGCCGACCGGGTGCTGCGCATGGTGGACGGGGTCGTGGTGGAGGAGGGGCGGTGGAACGGCTTCGAGACGGAGGCCGGGGGGTGACCAGCGTTACCACCGTCACAAGGGCCTTCCTCCGGTACCTGGCGCGGCGCCGGGCGCTGGCGGCCCTCCAGCTCCTGGGGATCGCCGTGGGGGTGGCCGCGGCCGTGGGCATGGCGCTCTCGGCCCGGGCGGCGCTGGGGAGCTTCGGGAGGGCCGTGGACTTTCTCCAGGGCAGGGCCACCCACACGCTCGCCCGCCCCGCGGGGCCCCTGGACGAAGACATGCTGCCCCGCCTCATCGCCGACCCCGCGGTGGAGGCCTTTTCCCCGGTCCTCGACCGCCGGGTGGTGCTCTCCGGGGGCGAGAAGATGCGGGTGCTGGGGGTCGATCCCTTCCTCGACCGTCGGTTCCGGTCGGGCGTGGCGCCGGTTCCGGGGGAGGCCGCCGCCCTGGACTTCCTCACCGACCCCCGGGCCGCCCTGCTGGAGGCGAGCCTCGCCGCCCGCCTCGGGGTCGGCCCGGGGGCGGAGCTCGACACGGACCGGGGTCCCCTGCGGGTGCTCGGCACCTTTCCCAACCCCGCGGGGGAGCCCCTGGCCTTTCTCGACATCGGCCATGCCCAGGAGCTCTTCGGGCTGCGGGGCCGGCTCGACCGGGTCGACCTGATCCTCTCCGATCCCGAGGCGTTCCGGACTCGCTGGGAGCCGGGGTTCCGGGTGGCGTCCGTACGCCAGAACCGCGCCGGCCTGGAGCAGATGCTCCAGGCCTTTCGCCTCAACCTGGAGGCCCTCTCCCTCATCGGCCTCTTCGTCGGCGTGTTCCTCGTGTACAACACGGCCATGTTCGCCGTGGTGAGCCGGCGGCGCGACGCGGGCATCCTGCGCAGCCTCGGGGCCCAGCGTTCGGAGGTCGCCCGGGCCTTCCTCTGCGAGATCCTCCTCCTGGGGGCCGTGGGAGGGGCGCTGGGCGCCGCCCTGGGCTACGCCTTGAGCCGGGTGCTCACCGCCCCGGTGGGTGACGCCATCTCCAACATCTACTTCTTCTTGCGCCCGACCCCCCCGGGGTGGTCCTGGGCCGCAGGCTTGGGAGGGGTTGCGCTGGGGTGCGGGGCGTGCCTCCTGGGGGGCGCCTATCCCCTGCGGGAGCTCCTGCGCACCGACCCCGTGACTGCCCTGCGGGGCCGCACGGCGAGCCGCTCCGACCCCGGAAAGGCGCGCGTCGCCGCGTGGGCGGGCCTGGGGGTGGCCGCCCTGAGCCTGGCCCTCTTTCCAGCCGCGTCGGCCCACGTGTATGCCGGTTTTGCCGGGGCGTTCGGCCTCCTGGTAGCGGCGAGCCTCGCCTCGGGGGAAGTCCTCCTGGCCCTGGGGCCGGCCCTGGAGCGCGCCTGCTCCCTGCTCGGGGGGCTGCCGGGGAAGCTCGCGGCGGGGAGCATTCGCCGCAACCTGGGGCGCACTGCCGTGGCGGTGGCCGCTTTCGCGGTGGCGCTCTCCCTCTCCGTGGGTCTGGGGCTCATGATCGGCAGCTTTCGGCAGACCCTGACCTGGTGGATGGAGAGCCAGCTCACCGGACAGGTGTACGTGGCGAGCGCCTCGGAGGTGGAGGTGCCGCGGGCGGCCTACGAGGAGATCCGCACCGTGCCCGGGGTGGCCGGCGTCGACCCCTACCGCAACGTCCAGGTGCTCTATGGGGGCCGTCCGGTGTACCTCTCCACCGTAGACCCGGCCGTCCTCCAGGCCTTTGCGCGCTTCGAGTGGGTGGAAGGCGGCCCCGGAAGCTGGGACGCGGTGAAGGAGGGGGCGGTCCTGGTGTCCGAGAGCTTCCTGCGCCGGTTCGGGGTGGGGCGGGGGGACCGGGTCACCCTGGAGGGGGTGGAGGGCCCCGCGGAGCTACCCGTGGCGGGGGTCTTCTACGACTACACCACCGAGCACGGCCTCGTCATGATGGGCTGGGCGACCTACCGGCGGGTCTTCGCAGACGAGACCATCGACAGCCTGGGGGTCTTCCTCGACCCCAGGGCGCCCGACCCGGAGTCGGTGCTCGCCGAGGTGCGGCGCCGGGCCGCGGCCTTCGACCTGCCGGTGGTCACCCGGGACGAGCTCCACGGCAACATCCTCCAGGTCTTCGATACCACCTTTGCCGTGACCCGCTCCATGCGGGTGCTAGCGGTGGTGGTGGCGTTCTTCGGCATCGCCGGGGCGCTCCTCACCCTGTATCTGGAGCGCCAGCGCGAGTTCGGCATCTATCGCGCCCTGGGCTTTTCCACCCCCCAGGTGGCCGGGATGACCCTCTTGGAGGGCCTGGCCATGGGCGCGGCGAGCTTCGTCTGGAGCGTGGGGCTGGGCACGGTGCTCGCCGTGGTGCTGATCCGGGTCATCAACCTGCAAAGCTTCCACTGGACCATCTTCTTCCACTTCGCCTGGACCCCCTACGCCACGGCCCTTGCCACGGCGCTGCTGGCCAGCGCCGGGGCCGCCGCCTACCCGGTGTGGAAGGTGCTTCGGACGTTTCCCCAGGTGCAGCTGCGAGAGGAGTAGGGGGGAATTATCGAGGGCCGGGAGTCTCCTCCCGGCCCTCGGTACGTGCGGCCGTGTTCTGCACTTCAGGGGGCCTTGAGGATCTTCCCCGAGCGCAGGCACCGGGTGCACACCTTCACCCGCCGTACCCCGCCGCCCACCTGGGCCCGCACGGTCTGGAGGTTCGGCAGGATCACCCGCTTGGTCTTGTTGTTGGCGTGGCTCACGTTCTGCCCCACCGAGGGGCCCTTTCCGCAAATTTCACAGGTCCTGGCCATGGCGATCTCTCCTCTGGGGCTCCCGGCGCGCCCGCGCAATGAACTGCGCCTTATAGCATGGTCCGGGAGGAGGACTCAAGCTCCGACTTTCGAGCTCAGCGGAGTGCCGCGTTGGCCGGAAGGTCGTAGGCCACCACCCGGGTCTTCGTGGTCCGCACCAGCGCGCCCTCGGTCTGGGCCAGGGCGATGTAGGCCGTGCGCCCCCCCGGGCGGGCGGGCCCCAGGTCGAGGTCTGGGAGGAAGCCGGGGACCTTCGGGCCTTCCGCCACGGTAGTGAGCGTGAGCCCGTCCCAGCGCAGGGCCAGGAGCTGGCCGTGGGAAAAGCTCGCCACCCGCTGGAAGAACCGGCCGATGCTCGACTGGTTGCGGGCGGTGAGGAGGATCGGCTGACCGTCGGCGCCGCTCCAGGAGACCGTCTTGCCCTGGACCTTGAAGATGTCTTCGTCCTGCTGGCCGGCTACCCGTTCCTCCCCCCGCAGGAAGATCCGGCTGCCCTTCACCGGGTCGGCGCCCTCGAAAACGCGCCGTCCCTCGGCGTCGTGGATGGAGAGGAGCTCGCCCCGGGTCGTGATGACGGTGTAGACCTCTCCCGAGGGACCCAGTTGGACCCAGTCGAGGTTCACGGGCCCCGTTCCGGCCGGCGTGTCGGCGGGCCCCTCGTCCCGGTAGGTGGCCCCGGTCCAGACGAAGGCGCGCAACGAGGGGCCGAAGAGGTCCTTGCCCATCCCCGCGCTGCGGCCCAGCAGCACCGGCCCCCTCTCGGGATGGCGCACCGCGCGCACGAAGGCGTTGAGGCGCTCCCCCTTGGGGGCGAGGGCGGAGCCGAACCACTCCAGCGCCTGGGACACGGGGCGGGCGCCGGCCATGCCGGCGACGAAGAGCTCGGGGACGCCGTTGCCGTCGATGTCGCCCGCGGAGAGGGCCCTGGGCTGGAAGCCCCGGGGCACGGGGCTCTCCCAGGCCCGCATGAGCTCTCCCCCCTGATCCCGGAAGGCCACGATGGCGTCGTCGAAGAGAAGCAGGATCTCGGGGGTGCCGTCCCGGTCGGCGTCGGCCACCACCAGGCTCAGGGCTTCCCCGGAGATCTGGGGCCCCATGCGGTGGGTGCGAAGGGCCAGGGCCAGTTGGGCCTCGGCGTGCAGGGGCGAGAGGGCAGCGGGCGCCGGAGCGGCGGCGGGAGCCGGCTGGTGGGCGGGTGCGGGCCCCGCGGGGACGGGGGGTGCCTGGTGGGCCTGAGCCGCACGGGACATCGCCTCCCGCAGGCGGACGCCGACCTTGTCGAGCGCCGGGAGGAGGGCGTCGGCGGAGGGGGCGGTCTCGTAGGTGCGGGTGCCCTCTCCCTCTCCCGTCACGGGTTCCAGGGCGGCGTCGATGCTGAACACCCCGCCCAGTTGGGTGATGGTCGTGCGCACGGCCCAGGCTTCGTCGCCCGCCTCGCGGTGCTTGGACGTCTCGACGGTGTACCCCGGTCCGGCCAGGCGGCTCGCGAGCATCGACTGGAGCCCGGGCGCGAGGGTCTCCACCTCCTGGGCGTTGTAGACCTCGATGGGGCGGACCACGACCCGGGGGCCGGCCGCCTGTACCGCTCCCGCGGCGAGGAGCAAAGAGGCGAGGATCAGCCGGAAGAGAGGGCGGAGCATCGAGGTCCTTTCGCAAGCGCCGGAGCGTGAAAAGCGTCGCCGCGCCGCTTCAGCCGGGGGGAAGCCCACCGTCGTCGGCGAAACTGTAGTATCGATCGCGGCCCACGATCACGTGGTCCAGGACCCGGATGCCCAGCACCTTACCCGCCTCCCAGAGCCGCCGCGTGAGGTCCACGTCTTCGCGGCTCGGCGAGGGGTCTCCGCTGGGGTGGTTGTGGGCGAAGATCACCGCCGAAGCGGCTTCGCGCACCGCGGCCCGGAAGGCCTCCCGGGGGTGCACCAGGCTCGATGTCAGCGACCCCTCGCTCACCCGGTCTTCCCGAAGCCAGCGGTTGCGGGCGTCCAGGAGTAGACAGAAGAAGTTCTCCCGCTTCACATCCGCCAATCGCGGTCCGTAGTGGGCGAAGACCTCCTGACTGCTCCGGAAGGGCTCAGCCGGCGTCAGGGGCCGGCAGCCCAGGCGGCGGCCCAGCTCCAGGGCGGCGGCCACGGTGGCGGCCTTGGCGGGCCCGAGCCCCCGGCACCGGGCGAGCTCTGCCGCCGTGGCCTGCCCGAGGGCTTCCCAGTCCTCCCCAAATTCGGCCCAGAGACCGCGGGCCACGTCGAGAGCCGTGAGGTTGCGCGTCCCGTCGCCGGTGCGCAAGAGGATCGCCAGGAGTTCGGCTGGGGTGAGGGCGCCCGGTCCGCGGGCCGCGAGCTTTTCGCGGGGTCGCTCCTCGGCGGGCCAAGCCTTGATCCCTGTGCGCATGTCCCCCATGGCCCCTCCTCGCCCACGGCACGAGCGAAGCGATTGTAGAGAGCCGCCGGAAAGGCTGTCAAACCCCTTTATGGGTTTTGCCCGGTCGCCCGGCCAGGGCGGCAGCGTAGACTTCCTTGAGAGGCACGCCTGCGTTCTCGGAGATCTGCCGGCAATCCTCGAACTCCGGCGCCTGGTTGACCGTCTTCCCCTCCAGGGTCCCCACCTTTATCCTCACCGGGCCCCAGGGGGTCTGTGCCTCTTCCCAGCGGCGCTCCAGGGCGGTTCTCTCCACCCCAATAGACCGCACCCCCAGGGTGGACGAGTGGCGAAAGATGGCGGTTCCCACCGTCGCCTCGTCCTGGGGGCGGCAGAGCGCCGAGAGGAGATGGGCCGGCCGGCCCTTCTTCATGATCACGGGTGTCAGCCAGGCGTCGAGGGCGCCCGCGGCGAGGCAGGCGTTCGGCAGGGTGGCGAGGATCTCCGGGGAGAGGTCGTCCAGGTTGGCCTCGAGCACCCGTAGGTATTCCCGCGCCGGCTGGACACTTGTCTCCTCGCCCAGGAGCAGGCGCAGGCAGTTGGGCCGGCCGGGGAGCTCGGCGGTGCCGAAGCCCGCGCCGGCCTGCAGAAGCACCATGGACGGCGGCGGCCCGAAAGAGGAAGAGAGGGTGCGCGCCAGCGCTGCGCCGGTCGGCGTGACGAGCTCGTGCTCCACGTCGAGCCCCACGGTGGGCAGGCCGTGGAGCAGCTCCAGGGCTGCGGGGGACGGGCAGGGGGAAGCCCCCGCAGGGGAGTCGGGCATGGTGCCGCGCCCCAGGGGCAGGGGGCCGCAGGAGGCGGACGCGATCCCGAGGAGCTCCAGGCCGAGACATCCTCCCACCAGGTCGACCACGGTGTCGAACCCCCCCAGCTCGCAAAAGCGGACCTGGTCGAGCTCCAGGCCGCGCACTGCTGCCTCGGCCCGTGCCAGGGCCTCCAGGGCGGCGAGGCTGCGGGCCTGGACGGAGGCGGGAAGGGGGGCGCAGGCCAGGGCGTCGCGCAGCTCCGGATAGGAGCGGGAATCCGTCGCCCGCGGCGGATCGAGGGCGACCCGCAGGCGCAGCCCCCGGACGCTCCAGGCCCGGTGGGGCTCGAAGTCCAGCCGCACCCGAGCCTCGACCGGGGCGGGCACGGCGTTGACCGCTTCCTCGATGGCCTGGGCGCAGGCCCCCAGGTGGACGAGCCCCGCCAGGAGCATGTCGCCGGCAATGCCGCTGAGCGGGTCCAGGTGGAGATGGCGCCCCATGGGTCCCCTGTGGGCGAAAGGAGCTGCCAGGGTAGCAGAGGCCCGGGGCCGAGGCCAGGTCGTGCAGAGCACCGGCGCATTCCAGCGAAATCGCAATCGCAAACGAAATCGAAATCGGCCCCCATCCCGATCTCGATCCGAGTCGGGCCGACGGACCAAAGGCCGCTTTTGCCATTTGCGGTTTTCGTTGTAGAGTGCGCCGGCGTAGGTGTCCTGAGCCCCAGGGAGGAGGACCAGGCGATGACCGATCCATCCTTGAAGAGACGGTTTCCCCGAATTCCTTCCGAGAATGCGGTCCTGGTGAAGAAGCTCGGACCGGAGGATCTGGAGGGGTTTGCCAAGACCCGGGTCGTGGGCCTGGGCGGGTGCATGTTCGTCAGCGACGAACCACTGGGCGTGGATGCATACCTCGACCTCCTCATCTCGGTGCGCGGCCGGGTGGTCAAGACCCGGGGGCGGGTCGTGTACGAGATCCCCCGGGAGGGCGACGAGGTGGAGGTCGGGGTGGAGTTCCTCCAGATCTCTCCCCACGACCGGGACATCATCGAGGAGCTCTTCCCCGGGTCTTGACGGCGGGCCCTCCCGCGCCGCCCTCCCCATTTGCAGACCGGAGTGCCCGGATGGTCCCGGAAGCCCTGCGCCGCCGCGCCGAGGACCTACGGCGCGACCTCGACTTTCACAATGTGCGCTACTACGTGCTCGACGCGCCGGTCATCTCCGATGCCGCGTACGACGCCCTCCTGCGCGAGCTCCTGGCCCTGGAGTCGGCCCACCCCGAGCTCGCCACGCCCGATTCCCCCACCCAGCGGGTCGGTGCGGCCCCCCTCGACGCTTTCGGCCGGGCCGAGCACCTGCGCCCCATGCTCAGCCTCGACAACGCCATGGACGAGGCACAGGTGCGGGAGTTCGACGCCCGCGTGCGGCGCCTGCTGGGGGAGGAGGGGGCCCTTGCCTACGCCTGCGAGCCCAAGTTCGACGGGCTGGCCGTGGAGCTGGTCTACGAGGGGGGGCGCCTCGTCCGGGGCGCGACCCGGGGTGACGGCCAGGTGGGAGAGGACGTGACCGCGAACCTGCGCACCGTGCGGTCCATTCCCCTTCGCCTGCGGGGAGAGGGGGTTCCGGACGTGCTCGACGTTCGGGGCGAGGTGGTCCTGGCGCTGGCGGACTTCCGGCGGCTCAACCAGCTCCAGGAGGACCGGGGAGAGCCTCCCTTCGCCAATCCCCGCAACGCCGCGGCGGGTGCCGTGCGCCAGCTCGACAGCGCGGTGACGGCGGGCCGGCGGCTGCATTTCTTCGCCTACGGCGTAGGCATGTGGGAGGCGCTGGGGGTGGAGACCCAGTCGGGGCTGCTCAACCGCCTGGCCTCCTGGGGTTTTCGGGTGAGCCCCGAGCGGGCGGCGGTGCGAGGGGCCGACGAGGCAGTGGGGTTCTGTCGGGACCTGGAGGCCCGGCGCGATGCGTTTCCCTACGAGATCGACGGCTGCGTGCTCAAGGTGGATTCCCTGGCCCGCCAGGCGGAGCTGGGGCAGAAGTCCCGCTCGCCGCGCTGGGCAGTGGCCTACAAGTTCCCGCCCCGGCAGGCCGTGACCCGGGTGGCCGACATCCTCTGGAGCGTGGGGCGCACGGGGGCCATCACGCCGGTGGCGGTGCTGGAACCGGTGAAGGTCGGGGGGGTGACCGTGGCCCGGGCCACCCTGCACAACCCCGAGGAACTCGCCCGCAAGGGCGTCCTGGTGGGGGACGAGGTGGTGGTGCAGCGGGCGGGTGATGTGATCCCGGAGGTGGTGCGATTCCTCCCCGAGAAGCGCACCGGGGGGGAGCGCCGCGCCACGGTGCCGGAACACTGCCCCGTGTGCGGAGCCCACGTGGAGCGCCCCGAGGGGGAGGTCGTTCCCCGGTGCTCGGGCCTCAACTGCCCCGCCCAGCTCAAGGGGCGCATCCTGCACTTCGCGTCCCGGCGGGCGCTGGACGTGGACGGCCTCGGGGAGAAGCTGGTGGACCAGCTCGTGGACCGGGGCCTGGTAAACGACGTTGCCGACCTCTTTCGGCTCACCGAGGCCGAGCTGGTGCCCCTGGAGCGGATGGCCGAGAAGAGCGCCCGAAACCTCGTCCGGGCTCTCGACCGGGCCCGCCGGGCGGAGCTCGGCCGTTTCCTCAACGCCCTGGGCATCCGCCACGTGGGGGAGGCCACGGCCCAGGCCCTGGCGCTGCACTTCGGGACCCTGGAGGCGGCGATGGACGCGCCCGAGGAGGCCCTGCTCCAGGTGCCCGACGTGGGGCCCGAGGTGGCCCGGAGCATCCGCTCCTTCTTCCAGGAGCCCCGAAATCGCGAGGCGATCCGCCAGATGCTCGAGGCGGGCCTGGAGTTGCGCTCGCCCCAGAGGCGGGCGGGGGCCAGGCCCCTGGAGGGAAAGACCCTGGTGTTCACGGGCACCCTGGAAGAAATGTCCCGGGAAGAGGCCAAGGCGAGAGCGGCGGCCCTGGGGGCGAAGGTCACCTCTTCGGTGTCGGCCAAGACGAGCTTCGTCGTGGTTGGGAGCGATCCCGGGTCCAAGGCCGAGAAGGCACGGCAGCTCGGAGTCCGCACCCTCACGGAAGCGGCGTTCCTGGAGCTCCTGGAGGGGCACGAAGAAGGACGCGGAGGATGACGGGGAGTCGGTGCCGGGGCGGCGGGTGCGCCGTCCCCGGGATGGGCCGCGACGATGGACGGCGGGGCGAGGCGCGCCGGAAGGGAGGAGCCGGGTGATCGAGGTGGAACGGGACGCAGAGGTGGCGCTGGTCTTCCTGGACCGGCCCAAGGTCAACGCGCTCGCCCCGGAGCTCGTTGGGGCCCTGTGCACCTGCTGGGACGAGCTGGCCGCGGACCCCGGCGTGGGTGCGGTCGTGCTCGGAAGCCGCCGCCCGGGGGTCTTCTCGGCGGGCTTCGACCTCAAGGTGCTCCACGGCCTCGAGCCCGCTGCCTTCGGGGTGTTCATCCGGTCCTTTGCCGAGCTGTACCGGAAGATCTTTGCCGGCCCCCTGCCCTCGGTGGCCGCCGTGAACGGGCACGCGGTGGCGGGGGGAGCGATCCTGGCCCTGGCCTGCGACCGGCGGGTCTTTGCCCAAGGGGAAGGGCGCTTCGGGCTCACGGAGGTGGACCTGGGGCTGCCCCTGCCCCCGGGGGTCCTGCACCTCTTGCGGTACGCGGCGGGGGAGCGGGTCGCCCTGGAGGCCGGCCTCTTCGGCCGGCTCTACGGTCCGACCGAGGCGCGAGCCTCCGGGTTCGCCGACGGACTCGCGGCACCGGAGGCCCTGACGGAGGCCGCCCGGGAGGAGGCTCGCAGCCTGGCCGCCAAGCCCCGCCGTGCCCTCCAGGCCATTCGGCAGGAGCTTCGGGCTCCCACCCTGCGGGCTCTGGAGGAGGCCGACGCCCGGGTAGCGGAGGAGTTCGGCGCGTGGTGGTTCTCACCCGACGCCACGGCCCGCCGCCAGGCCCAGGTCGAGAAGCTCTCGGCCCGGCGGTGAGCGAGCCCGAAAGGAGGCGACCATGACGACCCGGAGCCCCGGCCCCCAGGGCCGCCTGTACCGGCTCATCTCGGGAATCGAGGGCCTTCTCTGGGGCCGGGCCGATCGGGGGTATGCGGCGGAGGCCTTCCGGGTGGCCGGGGTGACGGTGTGGAAGTTCCAGTCCGACCGGGGGTTTCTGCGGGCCTCCGCGCTCACCTACACCACGCTCCTGAGCCTCGTGCCCCTTCTGGCCTTCATGTTCTCGGTGCTCAAGGGCCTCGGGGTGCAGGAGCGGCTCGAGCCCCTGCTCCTGGAGCACCTGGCCGTGGGCAACGAGCAGGTTGTCGCCCAGGTGCTGGAGTACGTGGACCGCACCAAGGTGGGGGCCCTGGGGGCGGTGGGGCTGGTGGCGCTTCTCCTCACCGCCGTGAGCGTGCTCGGCAACATCGAGCTCTCCTTCAACGACATCTGGCAGATTCGCCGGGGCCGCAGCCTCGTGCGCAAGGTGTCCGACTACACCGCCGTGCTCGTGGTGGGGCCGGTGCTCCTGCTTCTCAGCCTGAGTCTCACCACTACCCTCCAGAGCCCGGCGGTGCTGGAACGGCTCTACATCTTGGGCCAGGCGGTGCCCTTTCTCCTCAAGGCCTTGCCGTTCGTCGCCGTCTGGATTGCGTTTACGGCCCTGTACCTCATCATGCCCAACCGGCGGGTGCCCGTGGTGTCGGCCCTCATCGGGGGGGCCGTGGCCGGGTTGGTGTGGCAGGTGGCGGAGCTGCTCTATATCCGCTTCCAGTTCGGGATCACCCGCTACAACGCCATCTACGGTGCCATGGCCCAGCTTCCCCTCCTGCTCGCCTGGGTCTACCTGAGCTGGTGCATCGTGCTCATGGGGGCCGAGCTCGCCTTCGTGCATCAGCTGCCGGGCCGCGGCAGGTATCTGCGCGTGCGCCACGAGCTGTGGGTGCCGCGCCTGGATGTGGCCCTGGCAATCTTGCTGGCCGTGACCCGCCGGTTCGAGGCCGGCGAGCCCCCCTATGGAGAGCAGGAGCTGGTGGCCGAGCTCGACCTGCACCCCGAGGAGGCCTCCCGCGTGATGCACCGGCTGTCCGAAGCAGGGCTCCTGGCCTCCACCCAGGAGGAGCCACCCGGACTCCTCCCGGCCCGGTCTCCGGACCGGACCTCCGCCGCCGAGGTGCTCGAAGCCGTCGCCCAGATCTCTCGGGAGGACGGGGTCGCCCCTGCCCTCCAGGCCCGCATGCGGGCCATGCTGGAGCGGGAGTTCGGGGGCGTGACCTGGGCATCGCTGGCCCTGGACGAGAAAGTCCGGCAGGAGGGGAAGTGAGGGGGCCGGACGCGCCGGTGCCCGCGCCGGGCCGCAAGCCCCCGTGGCTCGCGGTGCGGATGCCCGGGGGCGAGCGGTACCGGCAGGTGCGTGGGGTTTTGGCGGCGGGTCGCCTCCATACCGTGTGCGAAGAGGCCCGGTGCCCCAACGCGGCGGAGTGCTGGGAGGCGGGCACCGCGACGTTTCTCATCCTGGGGGACACCTGCACCCGGGGTTGCGCCTTCTGCGCGGTGGCCCGAGGTGCCCCGGCGAGAGGGGCCCCGGATGCCCAAGGAGAGGCGGCGAGGGTGGCGGCGGCCGTGCGCCGCCTGGGGCTGGACTACGCGGTGGTGACGTCGGTGACCCGGGACGATCTCCCGGACGGCGGGGCGGCGGCGTTCGCGGCCACCGTGGGGCGCCTGCGAGCCCTGGACCCGGCGCCCCTGGTCGAGGTGCTGATCCCCGACTACACGGGGGCGCCGCTGCACACCGTGCTCGCGGCGGCACCCCACGTGCTGGCCCACAACGTGGAGGTGGTGGAGCGCCTCACCCCCCTTCTTCGCCACCCCCGGTTCGGCTACCGGCGGTCCCTCCAGGTGCTGGCCGAGGCGCGGGAGCGCGTTCCGGAAGTCCTCACCAAATCCTCGATCCTCCTGGGGCTGGGGGAGAGCCGGGACGAGGCGCTCCGGACCATGGAGGATCTGCGCCGGGCCGGGGTGGAGATCCTGGTCCTGGGCCAGTACCTGCAACCCACCCGCGCCCATGCCCCCGCGGCCGCGTACCTGGCGCCGGAAGTCTTTGCCGGCCTGGCAGACGAAGGCCGCCGGATGGGGTTCGGGACCGTGGCGGCCGGGCCCCTGGTGCGCACCTCCTACCGCGCCGCCGAAGTCTACGCGCGGCGCCGCGCCCTGGGGGAAGTCCCTACTCCAGCTCCGTCGCCGCCCCGTGCCTGAGCTGCGCGCGCAGTCGGAGCTCCGGGTCGTGCGGCTTCCCGGCCTCACCCCCTATGCCCGGGCCCATGCCCTGCAGCTCGAGCTCGTGGCCGCCCGGCAGGCGGGCAGGGTGCCCGACACCCTCCTGCTCCTGGAGCACGAGGCCGTCATCACCCTGGGGCGCCACGCGGACCCCGCCGGAGTCCTCGCGGGACCCGAGGCCCTGGCCGCCGAGGGGATCGGGCTCCATCGGGTGGAGCGGGGCGGGGAGGCCACCTACCACGGGCCGGGGCAGGTGGTGGGCTACCCGATTGTGGAGCTCAAGGCGAGAAGGCTGGGGGTGCGCCGCTACGTGGCGGCCCTGGAGGAGGCCATGGCGCGGGCCGCAGCGGCCTTTGGGGTGGAGGCGCGCAGCCTCCCGGGAAGGCCCGGGGTCTACACGCGTCGCGGCAAGCTCGGGGCCGTGGGGGTGGCGGTCTCCCGGGGGGTGACCTTCCACGGCTTCGCCTTCAACGCTTGCCCCGAGCTGTCCCACTTCCGCCTCATCGTCCCCTGCGGCCAGACCGACATCCCCCCCACCTCGCTCGCCGAGCACCTGGCCGAGCGCCCGAGTGTCGAAGAAGCCGCCGACGCGGTGCTGCAAGCGTTCCGGGAGGTGTTGGGTGACGGGTAACGGGCAACTCCTACTGCCGCAACAACTCCCGCACCCGGGCCACCACCTCGGGGCTCGTCCAGTCGAAGGGGCCGATGATGGACGAGACGAGCTTGCCGCGCTTATCGATGAGGTGGGTCTCGGGCACGCCGGTGGCCATGTAGAGGTTGTACACCTTCTTGTTCTCGTCGCGCAGCACGGGGAAGTTTACGCCGTAGGACTGCACGAACCGGCGCAGGGCGTCTTCGTCGTTGTCCTCGGACACGGCCAGGATCTCGAGGCCCTCGTCCCGGAGGAGGTCGTAGAGCCGGACCATCGACGGCATCTCGTGGCGGCACGGCGGGCACCAGGTGGCCCACAGGTTCACGAAGACTACCTTTCCTCGCAGCTCCGAGAGCCGATAACGAGAGTCGTCGAGGGCCGAGAGGGCAAAGTCGGGAGCCGGCTCCCCGATGGTCGGTTTCGCGGGACCTTCGCTGCATGAGAGGGCCGCCAGGCACAGGCACAAGGACAGCAGACGCGGGAGCGCGGCGCGGAGCATGGAGGCATCCTTTCGGCCGGGTCGGAGGAGGTTTGCGTGGGCAAGGGTCCCAGGATAGCGCGGGAAGGAGGGGCGGGGCGAGGGCTTCCAGGAACCGCCGGATGCTCTCTGACCAGGGGGCATGGCCTCCCCTGGGGGCGGGTTTTTCAAAAAGGTCGGGGCCGCCCCCATAGGCTGCGCCTCGTCCCCGGCGGACAATTCCGCCTGTTTTTCCGCTCCCCACAGCGGAGGTCTGCCATGCTCGCCAGCGCCGAAGGAACCGTCCACTACTGCCGGGGGGGAGAGCACTGCCGGGAGGTCTACCACCTGTGCCGGTTGGTCGGGAAAGGGAGCTCGCCGGAACGGGTTCGCCGCCTCGTGGGGGAGCCCCGCTACATCTGCCGTTCCTGCGGGCGCACCGCCGAGAGGATCGAAAACCTCTGCAAGCCCGCCTCCCTCTGATCCCCAGCTCCCCGGGCCGGGGAACTCCTCCTCAGCATCCCGCCCCATCATTCCGAGCCAGCGCCCCACGCTGCGGCGAGGCCTGGCTTTCCCCGTGATCGAAGTCGATATCGAAATCGAATCGGCTGGTTTTCGCGAATCCGATACCGATACCGATACCGATACCGAGGGGGGGGCGGCCCTGCGGCTGGATCTGAGGACACGATCCTCACTCGTGCCACCACACGTAGTCTGCGTCCTGAAGCACGATGTCGTAGCGCAGGAAGCTCTTGTCGCTCGAGGGCAGGATGACCCGGTAGGGCAGCAGGGGGGAGAGGCGGCGCAGTTGCTCCGGGATGCCGTGCTTCCATGCGTGGAAGGTTCCCGCGAGCACCACGAGGACGCGCTCCGGGTTCGCCTCGAGGAACCGCAGGGCGTTCTGGGCCATGGCCGTGTCCCACACGACCTGTGCCTCGCAGAACCGGCCAAACGCCTCGCTTTCCTGATCTTTTCTCCCCAGCACCAGGGCGATGAGCTGTTGGTAGCGTTCGTCCACGTCGCACTCGACGACCCCCAGCGTATCCTTGTCCTCTCGGGCCAAGGCGTCGAAGCCCTCCCGGGCCACCTGGGCGACCAGCGCGCGGGGCACGTTGAGGCCGACCAGGGGGATTCGTTCCTGTAGCGCGTAGAAGAAGATGTCGCTGTACAGGGGCCAGAGCCGGCGCGCCCAGTTGTCGGCGTAGACCTCGTAGAGCTGCCGCTGGCCGAGACGTCCCGCGACCCAGCGGTCGAGGTCGGCCTGGGCGTCGGCCCGGAACATCTCCAGGCCCACCGCCACCTTGGCGCCGGCCTGGGCCAGGGCCTGGATGACCGTGAGCTGGGCCGCGTGGTGGGCACGGTTGTCGTGCTCCTCCCCCATGAAGACCACCCGGGCGGTCTTGAGGTCCTCCACCATCTCGTGCAGGGGGATCTCGGCCCGGTTCGAGACGCGAAACACGACTCCCGGGGCCGAGGCTGCGTGGGAAGCCGCGAGGAGGGTTACGGCGAGGGCGGCCACGAAGCGGGGAAGACGTCCCACGGTCACAGGGTTCTCGCGAGTTCGGGTGGCGGCCGGGGCGCGTGCCTTGTGTACCGCGGCACGAGCATCTCCAGCATACCCCCCACCTGCCGGGTGCGCCAGCTCGCAGCAGCTCGCGACGCGAAGGCCACCGGAAGCCGGAAGCGAGAGGGGGCGGGAGGCCTTACTCCCGCAGGTGGCGGGCGATGACCAGGCGCTGGATCTCGCTCGTGCCTTCTCCGATGGTGAGGAGCTTCTGATCCCGGAAGAACCGCTCTACGTCGTAGTCCTGCATGAGGCCATAGCCGCCGTGCACTTGCACGGCTTCGCCCACCACCCGTCCCATCACTTCGGAGCAGTAGAGCTTGGCCATGGCCGCCTGCTTGCCGTAGGGGCGTCCGTTGTCCTTGAGCCAGCACGCCTTGTAGAGGAGGTTTCGGGCGGCCTCGATCTCCATGGCCATGTCGGCCACCTTGAACTGGATGGCCTGGAACTCGAAGAGGGCCTGGCCGAACTGTTTGCGTTCCTGGGCGTACCGGAGGGCGAGCTCGAAGGCTCCCTGGGCACCCCCAAGACCCATGGCCCCGATGGAGAGGCGGCCCCCGTCGAGGGTGGAGAGCATCTGCCGGAACCCATCGCCCTGGCGGCCCAGGATGGCGTCGGCGGGCAGGCGCACGTCGTCGAAATAGAGCTCGGCGGTGTTGGACGAGCGCCACATCATCTTGCCGTGCATGGCCTTGCGGGTGAGGCCGGCCACGTCGGCGGGCACGAGGAAGCAGGAGAGCTCGTTTCGGCCGTCGCTCTTCTTGCCGGTGACCGCCTGCACCACGATGACCCCGGTGGTGTCGGTGGCGGCGTTGGTGATGAAGATCTTGGACCCGCTCAGCACCCACTCGTCCCCGTCTCGCACCGCGCGGGTTCGGGAGGAGCCCGCATCGGACCCCGCGAGGGGCTCGGTGAGGCCGAACCCCGCCAGGAGCTCTCCGGTGCAGAGCTTGGGCAGCCAGCGCTTTTTCTGCTCCTCGCTGCCGAAGTAGTAGATGGGGCCGATGCCAAGCGAGTTTCCGGCTGCAATGGTGGCCGCCTGGGAACCGTCGATCCGGGCGATCTCCTCCACGGCGATGATGTACGAGACGTAGTCGAGCCCGCTTCCCCCGTATTCCGGGGAGACGAAGACGCCAAGCAGCCCCATCTGGGCCATCTTGGCGGTCACCTCGTAGCTGAACTCCTCCCGGGCGTCGAGCTCTCGGGCGACGGGGCGGATTTCCTTCTCGGCGAACTCCCGCACGCTTTGGCGCAGGATGTTCTGCTCGGTGGTGAGATCGAAGTTCAGGGCCATGCTCTCCTCCCCACGGCGGCGGCCTGACAGAGAAGACCGTTGTTTGACGGGATTACAGGATGACCAGGATTCGGTCCACGCTCGACGGGGGAGCTCATGGACTTCAGCCCTACAGTTTTTGGCGGATGTGGTCCCTATAGCTTTCGATATCCTGCTTGAGGATGTTGAGCTGCTCGATGCGCGCGTCCAGGGTCTGCATGTGGCGGTCCAGGAGCTCCAGCAGGCGGGGGAGCACCCGATCGTTGCTCCGGTGCGTCACATAGAGGTTTTCGAGCTCGGCCATGTCCTCCAGGGACAGGCCCAGGACCTTGAGGCGTTTGATGAACCGCAGGCGCCGAATGTCTTCCTCGGTGTAGATGCGCCGTCCCCCCTCCACCCGGCGCACGCTGTTCAGGAGCCCGATGTCCTCGTAGTAGCGGATCGTGCGGGGGGTGAGCCCCACCTGGCGCGACAGGTCGCCGATGGTGAACGGCGGGGGGCTGCGGCCTTCCTGGTCCGCCCGCCCGCGTCCCTGGGCTCTTACTCCCACGTGCGGGCGTCCTCGAGGATCTTTCCGTCCTCGGGCAGTTGAGCGGGGGCCGCCCAGACCACGGTGGCCCCAATGCGCAGCACCTCGCGCAGGCGCTCTTCGAGTCGGGCCTTGAGGGCATCGTCGGGCTGCGCGTCGACCCGCACCGCGAGCACGTCGCGGCTCCCTTCCCGGGTCACCACGGCACGGAAGCGGCGCACCTCGGGAAAGTCCTTGAGGGCTCCCTGGAGCTGCCCGGGGTGGACGAACTGGCCCTTCACCTTCACGAGCTGGTCGGCCCTTCCAAGCCAGCCCCGCAGCTTGGGAGATCGGCGGCCGCAGGCGCACGCGCCGGGGTCGAGGGCCGAGAGGTCCCCGGTGCCGAATCGGATCAGGGGGTACGCGTGGCTGAGCAGGGTCACCACCACTTCCCCAATCTCGCCGGGGGCCAGGGGCCTTCCGTCGGTGGGATCCACGATCTCGACGATGGCCCGGGAGGTCAGGTGCCACCCCCCCAGGTGGAAGCACTCGAAGCCGATGCACCCGACGTCGGCGGTACCGTAGCCCTGCCGGCACAGACAGCCAAAGGTGTCCTCGACGGCCTGGCGCAGGCTGGGAGGCAGCGGCTCGGCGATGCTCCAGGCCACCTCGAGGGAGAAGTCGCGCCGGGGATCGAGGCCTATCTCCCGGGCCTTTTCTGCAATCTGCATCAGGAACGACGCCATCCCGAGATACCCGGCAACAGGGAGCCGGCGCAGGATCTCCACCTGGGTCTCCCGTTCGCCTCCCCCCATGGGCACCACGGCACAGCCGGCTTTGAGCAGGCTGTCGTCGAACATCATCCCGCCGGGGGTCACTTGGTACCCGAAGGTGTTCACGACCAGGTCGCCGGGCCGGAACCCCGCTGCGTAGTATGCCTCCTCGAAGCCCCACCCCTCGCCCCGGGCAATGGGGTCGTAGATGGGGCCCGGCGACTGGAAGACGTGTGCGATCTCCTTGAGCGGAACGGCCAGCAGCCCTCCGAACGGCGGGTCCTTCTTCTGGAGCTCCACCAACTCCATCTTCGAGGTTACCGGCACCCGAGCCAGATCGCCGACGGTGCGGATATCCTGTGGGGCTGCGCCGACGGCGTCGAACTTTGCCCGAACGGCCGGGGCGTTGGCGTAGGCATGAGGCAGGAGCTTGCCCAGCTCCGCTTCCATGCCTGCGAGCTGCTCGTCCCAGCTGCGCGTCTCGCGCTCCGGGTTCAGGAACCCTTGTGTCCGATCCATGCGCATCCCCTCTCCGGGCGCAAGCCCTCTACGAAAGCCACCGCTTGCGGCGCTTGTAGTGTTTGGCGTTCTTGAAGGAACGCTTGTGCCCGCTCTCCCCCACGCCCAGGTAGAACTCCTTCACGTCGGGATTCTGCCGCAGTTTCTCGCAGGGTCCGTCGAGCACGACCTTCCCGTTTTCCATGATGTACCCGTAACTGGCCACCTGGAGGGCCAGGTTTGCGTTCTGCTCCACGAGCAGGATGGTGGTCTTCTCCTCGGCGTTGATCTTCTGGATGATCCCGAAGATCTCCTTCACCAGGAGCGGCGCGAGCCCCAGGCTCGGTTCGTCGAGGAGCATGAGCTTGGGGCGCGCCATGAGGGCGCGGCCGATGGCGAGCATCTGCTGTTCTCCGCCGGAGAGGTAGCCGGCCAGGGACGCCCGGCGCTCCTGGAGGCGCGGGAAGTAGGTGAAGACCAGGTCGATATCCCGCTTCACCCCGGCGCGGTCGTTCCGGGTGTGGGCGCCGCAGCGCAAGTTCTCCACCACGTCCAGGTCCTCGAAAACCCGCCGTCCTTCCATACACTGAAAGATCCCCTTGCGCACGATCTTCTCGGGATCGACGCCGTTGATCTTCTCCCCCATGAACTCGATCGTCCCCTCCGTCACCTCGCCCTCCTCGCTCTTGAGGAGCCCCGAGATGGCCTTGAGGGTGGTGGACTTGCCGGCGCCGTTGGCGCCCAGGATGGTGGTGATTTGACCTTCCTGAGCCTGGAGGGAGAGCCCCTTGAGCACCAGGATGACGTCGTTGTAGACGACCTCGACATTGTTCACGTTGAGCATGGCTTCTCCTCGGGTGGATTTCCCGTCCCGGCGGGTCCCCGTCGTGTCGCGGGGGCCCGCGGGGAAGGGCGGGAGGGCTTGAGGCCCTCCCGCCACCTTCTCAGGTTCTCACAAACCGAGCCACTCGGCCTTGCGCTCGAGGACGACGGTCTCCTGGGTCACGGGCTTGCCGCCCACGTACTTCACGATCACCGCCGACATGGTCGGCCGGTGATCCTCGGGGGTGAACGTGATGGGGGCGGTCAACCCCCCGGTGTCGAAGTCCCGGAGGGTCTCGGAGGCCTCCTTGATCCCTCGGCCGTTGAGCTTTCCCGCTGCGTCGGCGCGCTTGAGGGCCTCGCACATGACCAGCATGGAGGTCCAGCCGCGGATGAAGTGGGTCATCTGGGGCTGGTTCTTGGTGACCTCGAGGATGGGCTTCATGCCGGGGACGTCGGCCCCGTAGGTCACCGCGCCCTGGAGTCCGAAGGTCCCTTCCTCGGCGCCACCCGCGAGCCGCGGCAGGTCTTCGTCGTTGCCCCAGATGTTCACGAGGAAGACCGTCTTGAGGCCGAGCTTGCGGGCGTCTTTGATGGCCACGGCGCAAGAGGGGGTCGTGCCCCCGAGCCACGCGAAGTCGGGCTCGTTCTTCTTGAGGTTGAGCATCTGGGTGGTGGCCTCGATGGCGTTGAGGGCCACGTTCTCTTCGCCCACGAGCTCGAACCCGATCTCTTCAGCGAACTTCTTGATTGCCGGGATCGGCGCCTTGCCGTAGGGGTGGTCGGGGTAGACGAGAGCCAGCTTGGGCTTGCGGCTTTCCTTCCAGTTGTTCTTGAGGTAGGTGAGCCCCGCCCGGGCCTGGGTGGAGTAGTCGGCGGCGATGAAGAAGTTGTACTTGCTCTTGGACGGGTCGGTGAGGTGGGCCGAATACGACGCCGAGTAGTACGGCATCTCGTCCCGGTTCACCTGCGCGACCAGTGCTTCGGTATCACCCGTGCCCCAGCCTTGAATGGCCACGGCCTTGTCCGAGTCCTTGAACTTCTTGTAGGCGTTCAGGGCCTCGGGGATCTTGTAGGCGTAGTCGATCTGCAAGAGTTTGATCTGCTTGCCGTTGATGCCGCCCTGGGCGTTGATGTAGTCGGTGTAGGCCCGGATGCCGTCGGCGTAGGGCTTGCCCACGGAGCCGGTTCCGCCCGTGATGTCGGCCAGGTTCCCGATGACGATCTCCTGGGCGAAGCTGGTGCCGGCCAGGGCCACCGCGGCCACGAGCCCGAGCAGGGTGCGGATGTGCTTCATGGTGTACCTCCTATGATGTGCCGTGCTCTCCCGATACGAAATCGAACCGGATTCCTCCCTCGAGGTGACTTCCCGTTCTCTCGGTGTCTGACCGGCCCTCCTTTCCTGCCCTCAGTAGCTGAAGGGATAGAGCTTCCAGTAGGCCTTGATGAGCCGCCAGCGGTGGGCAATGCCGTCCGGCTCGAAGATCAGGAAAAGGATCACGATGAGGCCGAAAATTCCCTCTCTGAGGCTCTGTATGAAGTACCCCGCCTGGGGAAAGTAGTCGGCCAGGTTTGCCGTGACCCCCGTGAGGACGAAGGGCAGCAGCGTCATGAAGATCGCGCCGAAGATGGCCCCGAGCACGCTTCCCAGCCCCCCGATGATGATCATGGCGAGGTAGTGGATGGACTCGTGGATGGTGAAGTGCTCCGGGGTGATGTACTGGGTGTAGGCTCCCCACAGGCTCCCGGCCACGCCGACGTAGAACGAACTGATGGCAAACGAAAGCAGCCGGTACCGGAAGAGGTGAATCCCCATGATCTCTGCCGAGAGGTAGTGGTCGCGTACCGCCACGAAGGCGCGGCCGTCCTTGGAGCGGAAGAGATTTACCGCGAAGAGGACCCCGATGATCGCCACCGTGAGGATGAGATAGTACATGGACCGGTCGTCGTCGAAGGCGAAGGACCCGATCTCGGGGGAGGGAAACATCACGCCGTTGCTGCCGCCGGTCACCTTGTCCACGTGGAGGAAGAGGTACTCCAGGATGAACTGGGCCGCAAGGGTGGCGATGGCGAGATACAGCCCCTTGAGGCGGAGGCTGGGGCTGCCGAACACCATCCCGATCGCGGCCGTGGTGAGGCCTGCCATGGGCATGGCGAACCAGAAGGGAATGTTCCACTCCCGCATGAAGTACGAACATGCGAACGCGCCGACTCCGAGGAACGCACCCTGGCCCAGGGAGATCTGCCCCGTGAACCCCGTGACGATGTTGATCCCCACCGCGCCGATCACCGCGATGCCGATCTTGTTCATCACGCTGACGTGGTAGTTCGAGCCCAGGTAGGGGAAGACGTACAGGAGAATGACGAAGAGCCCGATGCAGACTTGGATGAAGCGGGTCTGCATCACCTTCATGTCGTCGGCGTAGGTTTGTTTGAAATCCCCGCAGTGATGGACGCTCATGTGTCAGCTCTCAGCTCCTAGCGGTCAGCGGTCAGCCAGGCAAAGCCCTGGAGAATCTGGTCTACACCCGTTCGATCTCTTTGGTGCCGAAGAGCCCGTAGGGCTTCACCATGAGGATGATCACCAGAAAGACGAAGGGCGCGACCTCTTTGATGCCCTGAAGACCGAAGAGGGATTTTAGCACCCCGTCGGACAGGTTCTCCAAGACGCCGATGATGAGACCTCCCAGGGCCGCCCCGAGGATCGAGTCGAGCCCGCCCAGGATGACGGCCGGAAACACCTTGAGCCCGAAGTGCCCCAGGGAGATGTTGATGCCGTTGATGTTGCCGATCAGGATGCCGCCGATGGAGGAGACCACCACCGCGATGCACCAGGCGAGGGCGAAGATGTTCTTCACGCTGATCCCCATGGACAGGGCCACCTGGTTCGAGAAGGCCGTTGCCCGCATGGCGACGCCGGCCTTCGAGTACTTGAAGAAGAGCCCGAAGAGCGCCAGGAGGAGCAGGGAGAGCCCCATGCTCCACAGGTACACCTGGCTGATGGGGATGCCCGCGATGTTTACGGGCGCGTCCGGGAAGAGCGGCGGGTCGTAGATCTGGATCTGGGTGCCCCAGATCGTGGTGACGACGCTCTTCAAGACCGAGGAAAGCCCGATCGTGACCATGATGATCGAGATGATCGGCTCGCCGATCATGGGCCGCAGGATCAGCCGCTCCACCAACAGGCCCAAAACGACGGAGAAGACCAGGGTCAGCAGGAACGCCCACAGCCACGGGATGCGGTACTGCACCACCATGGAGAAGCAGAAGTACGCCCCGAGCATCAGGAACTCGCCCTGGGCGAAGTTCACGACGCTCGTGGACTTGTAGATGATGGCGAACCCCAGGGCCACCAGGGCGTAGATCGACCCCAGCACGAGCCCGCTCACGATCAACTGGACGTAGAACTCCATGGTTGCCTCCGTGAAGCGTGAGACGTGAAACGTGAAGCGTTAGACGTGAAGCGTGAAACGAGAGGTCTCTAGGTGGTACTTTTCACGTCTCACTGCACTAGAGTGTCCGCACCGGCAGCGTCGTCTTGAGCTGCGAGGTCTTGCCGTCCTGGTACTTGATCAGGGTGTCGATGTGGATCTGCTCCTGGCCGGCGTAGATGCCCTCGATGATGTCCTTGTACTTCTCGTCGATGAAGCCTCGACGGACCTTCCGAGTACGCGTGAGCTCGTCGTCGTCGGCGTCGAGCTCCTTGTAGAGCAGGATGAACTTCTTGACCTTCTGCGACTCCACCAGCGTTGCGTTGACCTTGCGTACCTCCTTTTCCAGGAAGTCGTAGACTTCGGGTTTCGCGGCCAGGTCTGTGTAGGTGGTGTAGTTGATCCGGCGGTCTTCGGCCCACTTTCCGACGATGCCGAAGTCGATGCAGATCATGGAGATCACGAAGTCTCTCTGGTGTCCGATACAGACCGCTTCCTTGATGTAGGGGCTGAACTTTAGTTTGTTCTCGATGAACTGGGGGCTGAAGCGCTCCCCGCTCGTCATCGTCATGATGTCCTTCATCCGGTCGATGATGATGAGGTGGCCGTCCGGGGTGAAGTACCCAGCGTCGCCCGAATGAAGCCAGCCGTTGAGGATCGTCTCGCGGGTGGCCTCCTCGTTCTTGTAGTAACCGAGAAAGAGGGCGGGACTGCGGGAGACCACTTCTCCCACCCCCTGGGGATCTGGGTTGTCGATGCGCACCTCGGTCTCGGGGATGGGTTTCCCCACGGAGTCGAAGTTGATGTCCCCGTCCCGATGAATGCACGAAATGCCCGAGATCTCCGTCTGGCCGTAGATCTGCTTCAGGTTCACCCCGAGGGCGTGGAAGAACCGGAAGGTGTCGGGCCCCAGGGCGGCGCCCCCGGTGGAGGCCGAGCGCACGAAGGTAAAACCCAGCCGGTCCTTGAGGGCTCGGAAGACCAGGAGGTAGCCCAGGGCGTAGCGAAGCTTCTGGGCGAGGGAGGGCTGCTTCTTCTGGAATTTGAGATCCGCCCACTCGTAGCCGACGGGCAGGAACCGGTTGTAGAGGAACTGCTTGAGCCACGAGGCGTCCATGATCTTGACCTGCACCGTGGCGGCCAGGTTCTCCCACACCCGTGGCGGACTGAAGAGCACGTGGGGACCAATTTCCCGAATGTTGTCCGTGGCGGTCTCGGGAGATTCGGGGAAATTCACCGTGAAGCCGAAGAGGAGCGCGCTCGCCACCCCCATCATCTGTTCCCCGATCCAGGGCAGGGGCAGAAAGCTCACGAACTCGTCGGTCTCGCGCTTGGGGTCGACCTCTCCCAGGTTCGCCGCCATGGAGATCATGTTGCGGTGGGAGAGCACGGCGAGCTTGGGGTTGCCCGTGGTTCCCGACGTGGTGCAGATCTGGGCCGGCTCGTCGGTCCGGGTTGCGTCCACGAGTTGGTCGAAGAGGGCCGGGTGATCCTTCTCGTACTGGCGGCCCTTCTCCTCGACTTCCGGGAAGAAGATCAGCCGGTCGTCGTCGTACTTGCTCATTCCCCGGCTGTCGGTGTAGACGACATGGCGCACGGTGGTGAGCTCGTCGCCCATGTCGAGGACCTTGTCCACCTGTTCCTGGTCCTCGGCCACGATGAACTTCGAGGCCGCGTGGTTGATGATGTAGGAGACCTCCTTCAGGATGGAATCCTGGTAGATCCCGATCCCCACGGCCCCCGCGCACTGGGCCGCGAGCTCGGCGTAGACCCACTCGGGGCGGTTGTCGCCGATGATGGAGATGGTGTCGCCCTTCTCGAGCCCCATCGAGACGAGCCCGAGGCAGAAGTACTTGACGTGCTCGTAGTACTCCTTCCAGGTGAAGGGCTGCCAGATCCCGAACTCCTTCTCCCGCAGGGCCACCTTGCCGTCCCCATACTTCATGGCGTTGTGGCGCAGGAGCTTGGGAAGCGTGTCGTGGGGAAGATGAACCATTGTGGTCTCCTGAGTGGAATCTGCTTGTTGCTCGTTGCCCGTTGCTCGTTGGAAACCTGGGTTCGGAGGCTCGGCTGCGACCAACGTGCAACGTGCAACGCGCAACGTGCAACGTGCAACTACCGCCCCAAGAACACCGACTCCTCGTCTCCCAGGTAGGCCCGAATGACGGCGGGGTTCTTCTGGACCTCCTCGGGCGTGCCCTCGCCGATCTTCTGGCCGAAGTCGAGCACCACGACCCGATCGGAGATGTCCATCACGACGCCCATGTCGTGCTCGACGAGCACCACCGTGACCCCCCACTCGTTGTTGATGTCGAGAACGTAGCGCACCATGTCCTCGGTCTCTTCCAGGTTCATCCCCGCCATGGGCTCGTCCAGGAGCACGAGCTTGGGGTCCAGGGACAGGGCGCGCGCGAGCTCAACCCGTTTCTGGAGGCCGTAGGCCAGGGTGCCCACCACCTTCTTGCGGATGTGCTCGATCTCAAGGAAGTCGATGATGTCCTCGACGAACTTGCGGTGCTCGATCTCCTCCCTCTGGCAGGGGCCCAGGTAGATACCCCCCTTGAGGAAGCCGCTCTTGAGGTGGATATGGCGGCCGATGAGCATGTTGTCGAGCACGGTCATCCCCTTGAAGAGGGCGATGTTCTGGAACGTGCGCGAAATGCCGAGCTGAGACCGCAAGGCCGGGGGTCGTCCGGTGATCTCGGTGTTTTCGAAGGCAATACGCCCCCGCTGGGGAGTGTAGCGCCCGCTGATGCAGTTGAGCATGCTCGTCTTGCCGGCCCCGTTGGGGCCGATGATCGAGAAGATCTCTCCCTGCTTTACCTGGAAGCCGACGTCCATGAGGGCGTTGACGCCGCCGAAGCTCAGGTGGATGCCGTCCACCTGGAGCTGGGCCGGGGTGTCCATGGGCATGCTCCTTATCTATCACCCGGTAGGTATGCGACGGGGGCGAGGTATAACACCGTTCGACTTTTTCCGTCAAACCCTTTTTCCAGTTTACGTGAGGTGCGAATATCCTGCCGCGGGAGGGCACCGGAGGCCGCGCCATCCTCCCCGGGCAGGAACGTCACGGCCTCCTGCGGCAGTTCTCCCCGCCTCTTCTCGTGTGGGCCCGCGACCGCCAACCGTCCGGTTGGCGTTGACGGGCGGGGTTGCTTTCCGGTATACAGCGTCCCTACCGCTGTTTGTTTCCACGGAGGGCGAGTCCCCGGGCATGTTTGCCAGTTTACGTAAGGTGCTTCAGTCTCTCCCCTCCCGGGCCGCGGTGGTGGAGGTCTCTGCCCGGGACGGCCTCCAGGCGGTGTCCCAGGCCCTCTCTCCGGCCCGGAGGGCGGCGTGGATTCGCCGGCTCCTGGACGCGGGGGTGCCGGAGGCCGAAGCGGGCAGCTTCGTCCACCCGGGGCGGGTGCCGCAGATGGCGGGCGCGGCCCAGGTCCTCAAAATCCTGCAGCCCTATGCCGAGCGCCTCTGGGTGCTGGTTCCCAACCGGCGCGGGCTTGAAGAGGCGCTGGCGGCCGGCGCCCGCAACCTGGTGTGCATGGTCTCGGCCACCGAGACCCACAGCCGCGCCAACCTGGGGCGAACGGTCTCCCAGGTGCTGGCGGACCTCGGGGCGCTGGCCCGCGACGCGCACGCCGCGGGGGCGAGGACCCGGATCGCGGTTTCCATGGCCTGGATCGACCCCGACGAGGGGGCGGTCGCGCCGGAGCGGGTTGTGTGGCTGGTTCGGGAGTTGGGCGACGCCGGCTTCCGGGAGCTGACCCTGTGCGACACGTACGGCGGAGCGTCGCCCCGGGCGGTGGCCGGGCTCGTGGAGGCCGTTGCCCCGGACTTCCCGCCCACGCAGGTGGGATTGCACCTGCACGACACCTTCGGGGTGGCCGCCGCCAACACCCTGGCAGGGCTGGCTGCAGGGGTACGCCGGTTCGACGGCTCCATCGGGGGGCTCGGGGGCTGCCCCTTCGCCCCGGGGGCGCGGGGCAACGCCGACATGGGCCATCTCGCATACTTGCTCCACAGCCTTGGAGTGGAGACGGGAATCGATCGGCCCGCCCTCGCGCGGGCCGCCACAGAGTGCCTCGCGGAGCTGGGGACGGCCGGCGCCGCACCCTGTCCCCCGCCGGCGTGCTGAACTGCCTCGCGGCGCTTTCGGGGCTTTCGACGAAGGAAGGAGGATTTCATGTCCGAATCCACGGTCCGGGTGGCCCGGGAGGGCGGTGTCTGCACCATCACCCTCAACCGCCCCGAGGTGATGAACTCGGTCAACGTGGCCATGCTGCGCGATCTGCGGGCTGCCCTGGAAGAGGTGCAGTTCGATGCCGATGCGCGCTGTGTCATCGTGACCGGGGCCGGCGAGAAGGCCTTCTGCGCGGGGGCCGACCTCAAGGAGCGAGCCGGCATGGCCGAGGTTGAGGTGCGCCGCTACATCGAGACCATCCGCAACACCTTCACCCTGGTGGAGAACCTTCCGGTTCCGGTCATCGCGGCGGTCAACGGCATCGCCCTCGGGGGAGGCACCGAGCTCGCCCTGGCGTCGGACCTGCGCATCGTGTCCGAGACGGCCACCCTGGGCCTCACGGAGACCAGCCTGGCCATCATTCCGGGCGCAGGGGGCACCCAGCGGCTGCCCCGCATCGTGGGAAAGGCCAAGGCCAAGGAGCTCATCTTCACCGCCCGCCGTATCGACGCCCGGGAGGCCCTGGCCATCGGGCTTGCCAACAAGGTGGTCTCGCCAACCTCCCTGATGGACGAGGCGCGGGCCATGGCGGACGCCATCACGAAGAACGGGCCCGTTGCCGTGCGGGTGGCCAAGCGCGCCGTGGACCGGGGGATGGAGATGGACCTTGCGAGTGCGCTGGTCTTCGAGAGCACCTGCTACGAGATCACGATCCCGACCGAGGACCGCCGCGAGGGCCTGGCCGCGTTCCGGGAGAAGCGCAAGCCGGCCTACAAGGGGCGCTAGTACCGCGATGCATACGTTCGTGTGCTTTGCCGTCGCCCCGGCGGAAGCCGGGGTCCAGAACCCCGGGGCCTGGCTTGCGCCGGAATGACGACCAGGGATGCGACTCGCATCCACGCGAACTGATGCATCGAGGCACTAGGCACTTCTCAAGAAGATCGTTCCTCGGTTGTTGATGAATGCAACTGGGATTAACTTGACCTAACCAGAAAGGAGAATGAGATGCCAGTTCTTTATATTGACAAGAAACAGTTTGCTGGAAAAAAAGTGGAACTCAGCGATATCAGCATCAGAGATGGCCTGCAGTCTCTGGAAACAATCGTGGACACCGACACCAAGGTCAAGTACCTGGAGGGCTTGATCCTGGCAGGGTTCAAGCGCTTGGAAGTCACGAACTACGGCCACCCGAAGTTCGTGCCGTTCTTCCCGGATGCCACGGAAGTACTGAAACGCCTGCTGAACAGCGAGACCAAGGCGCCGGACGGCAGGACGATCGGCCAGATGATGAAACGCAACGGCGGCGATGTGGAACTGACCGCCGTCACCATCCATGAGACAGGTGCCGAGCGCGCGTTCAAGGATTTCGACCGGGGACTCGGCCCGGACCGCATACTGCAGATGACATCCACCTGCCCGGAACACCAGAAGGCAAACTCGGGCAAGACCCATGACCAGTACTTTGCCATGACCGAGCAGACCATCAAGGCCGCCCACAGCCGGGGAATCGTGGTAAACGGTACCGTCAGCACCATCTGGGGCAGCCCCTTTGAGAAGTTCAACAAGCAATACACCATGTCGGAGAAGCTCGACATCGCCATTTCCTTTGTGAAGCGCTACCTGGATTGCGGGGCCGACGATATCGAGCTCGCCGACCATGACGGCTCGGTTACCGACTATCACAAGGCCTACGAGTTCTTCAGCCGCGTGCTCGACCCCAAAGAGATGGGTACCGGTCCGGACGGTCGCGACTATTCCGATCCGAAGCTCTACATCGCGCACTTCCACACCAAGAACATGGCCTCGGCCCTCAGAAACGCCGCAGCCGCTCTCAAAGCCGGAATCATCCGCTTCGAATCCTGCATGTCGGGCATCGGCGGGCAACCGGCCAACATGGTTGACGGGGTTGCCATCCCGGGACGTGAGGGCGACTACTACAGTGACCACTTCAACCATGGCCTGATTTCCACGGAAGACCTTGTGACGATGCTCCATGAGATTGGGGTTGACACCGGAATAGATCAGGAAAGACTGCTGGCCTTGGGGCGTGATTTCAGAGCCGAGGTGCTGGATGCGTTCGCCGCGCGACAGGCCAAACTCGGGCGCCCGTCCATGCCGTGCCGCTCATTGATGTTGTTGAACGGGCATCTACCGAAGAGCGTTACCGAGCTATACAGCGCGTAGATGCTGGCGGCGGGACGGTGCGCGGAGGAGGCGCTGGGCCGGCAGCTGCGGCGCAACTTCCTCCAGGCGGGGCCGGTGCCCCACCAGGGAATCCAGTACGACAAGCTGGCAGGAATCCTCAATTCCTCGAAGTGAGCCCGCGGGGGCCCCGGTCGAGGTTCACGGCCGGGGCCCCCCCTTCGCCTCCCACCCACGGAAGCACCACCAGGAACTCCAGGCGCACGCAGGGCCGCCCGGCCCAGGGCTCTTCGGGCGCCGCCCAGGGTCGCAGTGCGATGTGGACCCCCGGAGCCACCCGCTCGAACACGTCCACTCCTTCCCGCAGGAACGGAAAGCCCCTCGGGGGCCGCCCAGAGAGGACCTCGCCGCAGAAGGCGTAGGCTCCCGCGTACAGGTGCAGGCCCTCCTCCAGCGGTGCCACGAGGTGCACGGCGAGCTCCTTTCGAGGGTCCGCGCCCACTGCCGTGAGGATCGCGCGAAAGGGCTCTGGGTAGTGGCGCGGCCGGGCACTTTCGAAGTTGGCGCAGGCGGGGCACCCGCAGTTCTCCGCTGCCCCGGTGCGCAGCAGGGCGTAGGCGGCTCGGGTCGCTGCCGGGTCGATCTCCACGGTCCAGGCGAGAACCGAGCGTCGCATGGCGCACCGGGGGAAGGGCGGTGGTGGCCGAGCCTCTGCCGCCGCCGACGGGGTTTCTACTCGGAGTGTTCCAGGCGAAAGTCTCCCTTGCCCCGCTCGGGCAGGCGGACCAAGGTCCGGAAGTCGAGCCGCTCCACCGAGTTCTCCCGGGCGGCCCGTCCGAGGAGGACCCGAGCCGCCGCCGCGTCGGCAGCGGGATCGGGGAGCTCGCTTTCCGCAATCACCAGGGCCGAAGGGGTGGGTGCCAGCACCCGCACGTTGCGCCCGCGGGCCGAGATCCCGTCCACCCCCTCGAGCGCCCCCAGGAGGAGCTCGGGGCTGCGGCCCAGGGCGGAAACCCCCTCGCCCTCCAGGACGAGATAAGATTGGCCCGCGGCTTCTCCCCGGTAGAAGGAGAGCTGCCAGGGGTGCCGCTCGGCGTCCTGCCGAACGCGTGCGGCGAGCTCGGCGGCGCCTACACCCCAACTGCGGGCGAGCGCCGGGGTCACGTACTGGTGGTGCAGGGGGCAGAGCGCCGCCCCGACGACGGCGAAGCCGAGGCCCTTCTCCAGCACCAGGGCCTCTCCCGGGTCTGCCAGGAGGACGGCGCGCACGAAGACCTGGCGCCCGCAGAAGCACCGGTAGGGCCGGGGTGGCTTGGCGAGCTCCGCCTGGAGGTCGGCCCAGAACTCCGCCCAGTCGCTGCCCGGATCGCGAAAGGCGCCCGCCCAGCCCGCGGCATCCAGGTGAAACGTCCGTCCCGTCTTCGGGTGCCGCAGGAGGACGGCGTCGTCCCTCGGCTCCACCGAGAGGTCGCGTCGGTTCTCCTGGAGCCAACGCAGGAGGTCCCGCCGATGCGCCAGGCGCTCTTGCGCCCAGCCCGCGACGGCACGAGCCGCCCCCCGGATGCCGAGCCCCTCGGCTGCCGCCCGATACGCCCATTCACCGACGGAGAGGGCCACCGATCCGGAGCCGTCCGTGAGGAGCAGGGGCTGCCCGCTGCCGCCCGCGGCCAAGACGGACCGCCCGGCGGCTTCCGCCGCGACCTGGCGCTCCATTGCCCCGCCGGGGATCTTCACCCAGAGCACCTTGGCCTCCCGCTCCAGGCGCTCGGCGAGACGCGGCATCCACTCCCGGGCGGTGACCTGGGGAACCCAGGGGAGGTCCTTCCTCCAGGGGTAGGCCCGCACCCAATGGGCGCCCCGGGGGGGCGAGCCCTCGGGCCGCAGCGCGATCGCCTCTCCCGAGGCAAGGCTTCCCTCATCCCTCTTTCCCAAGGCGTCCGCCAGATCCTTGCGAAAGCGAGTCGCCTCGGCCAGGGCCCCAAGCGCGGCGTCCTCGGGCAGGGCTCGGCGGGCTCGTTCCAGGATGTCCAAGGCCTCGTCGTAGCCCTCTCGGCCGGTGGCGTCCCAGGCCCAATCCCAGTAAGCGTTCAGGAGGAGCTCGTCGCGCGCCTGGGCCCCTCGGCCCCGAGACGTCTCCAGGAACGCCACGGCCTCTTCGAAGCGCCCCAGCTCCAGGAGGCAGTCGGCGCGGAGCCAGGCGGCCTCGGCGGCGAGCGCGGAC
Source organism: Thermodesulfobacteriota bacterium (assembly GCA_040756475.1). Lineage (NCBI taxonomy): Bacteria > Pseudomonadati > Thermodesulfobacteriota > Thermodesulfobacteriota bacterium. Next base: position 3,269 of record JBFLZB010000022.1, on the reverse strand, counting down.
TCGTCCCGAATCTCCCCCAAGTAGACCAGCGCTTCGCGGCAGCGCCCTGACCCGTGGGCATCCCAGGCCAGGCGCAGGCTGCCCCGCTCCACCGCCTCGGTCCGGGGGGCCGGCGCGGCGGGCGCCGGCCATCCCAGGGCGAGGGCGGCCAGGACGAGGGTGGCCGGGGCGAGCGGGGAGCCATTGCGGCAAGTCGGCATCGGGCCCACGGGGGTCGGAGTTTCAGCCGGCGAAGGCCTCCATTACACGGCGGCCCCGGAAGGGAAGTCAAACCTCGGTCGGGACCCCACCATGTTGCGGGGATCGAGGAGGCGGCCGAGGACCTCCTCCGAGACCGCGCCCAGCTCGCGGGCAGCCTGGAGCAGGGGGATTCTGCGCCGCCGGGCTTCCTGGACGAGGCGGGCGGTGGCGTCGTAGCCGATGTGCTCCGCCAGGGGGGTGGCCAGCGCCAGGCTTCCCTCCAGGAGCTCCCGGCATCGGTCCGGGTCCGCAGCCAGCCCCCGGACGCACTTGTCCGCCAGGAGCCGGGAGGCCCCCGCCAGGAGCGCGGCCGACTCCAGCAGGTTTCGTCCGATGAGCGGCATCATGAGGTTGAGCTCGAAGGCGCCGCCCAGACCGCCCTGGGCCACCGCCAGGTCGTTTCCGAGCACCTGGGCCGCCGCCTGGAGCACCGCCTCGGGCACCACCGGGTTGACCTTTCCCGGCATGATCGAGGAGCCGGGCTGGAGCTCGGGCAGGCGGATCTCCGCGAGCCCCCCGTGGGGCCCCGAGGCGAGCCACCGCAGGTCGTTGGCGATCTTGGACAGGGAGATCGCGAGCCCCCGGAGCGCCCCGCTCACCGCCACGCAGGCGTCCCTGGCTCCCTGGGCCTCGAAGGCGTTTGCGGCGCGGACGAAGGGGATGCCTGTCTCTCGGGCCAGCCCGGCGATGACCCGGGGCGCGAACTCCGGGTGGGCGTTCATGCCGGTTCCCACCGCGGTTCCCCCCAGCGGCAGTTCCCGAAGCCCTGCGGCGGCCGCCTCCAGCCGCTCCCTGCCCAGCTCCACCTGCCGGGCGTAGGCACCGAGCTCCTGTCCCAGGGTCACCGGCAGGGCGTCCATCCAGTGGGTGCGCCCGAGCTTCACCACCCCGTCAAAGGCCTGGGCCCTTTCGCGAAGGGCCTCCTCCAGGGCCTGGGCGGCGGGGAGCACGTCCTCGCGGACGACCCGGGCGGCCGCCACGTGAATCGCGGTGGGGAAGGCGTCGTTGGAGGACTGGCAGCGATTGACGTGATCGTTGGGATGTACCGGGTCCTTGCGGCCCCGCTCGCCCCCCAGGAGCTCTGCGGCCCGGTTGGCCAGGACCTCGTTGACGTTCATGTTGGTGGACGTGCCCGACCCCGTCTGGAAGGGGGAGAGGGGGAAGGGGGCGTCGTCTCCCGACGCCAGGAGCTCTTCCGCCGCCCTCTGCACGGCGTCGGCAACCGGGGGGGGCACGAGCCCCAACTCCCCATTGGCGCGGGCCGCTTCCTTCTTGACCAGGAGCAGGGCGGCGAGAAGGGGCCACGGGAGCCGTCCGGCCGGGATGCCGTTTGCGAGGGCCCGCTGGGTCTGGGCGCCCCAGAGGGCCGCCGCGGGCACGCGCACCTCGCCCATGGTGTCCTTCTCGATCCGGTGGGTCACCGCAGTCGTCCTCCCTTTTGCGTGTTTGCCCCCTCGAACGGTCTCGGTGGGCGGCGCCCACCCTACCGCCGATCTTCCCCGCCAGGAGGGGCGGGGTGGGCACCGCCCGCCGACGCCGGGTCTGCGCGAAGGGCACATGTTACCCGGGCGCCGGGCCAGCGCAACCGCGGGACGGGATTTCACCGCGGATGCGGGGGGGACCCGGTGACCTCTCACCGGGCCGCCGACCCTGGAGTGCTGCCGACCGCGCGGTTGGCGAGCTTGGCACGGGGCCCGTTATTTGCTATACCTCGGCGCGACGCCGATCCCCAGCAGGAGGAAGCCATGCACCTGGAACCCTTCGACTACCAACGCCCCGGGAGCCTGCGGGAGCTCGAGGGGCTGCTTACCCGCCACGCGGGGCAGTGCCACCTTTTGGCGGGGGGCACGGACCTTCTGGTGCTGGTGAAGGAAAAGCTCCTCTCGCCGCGGCTGGTGCTCGACGTGGGGGATCTCGCGGAGCTCCAGGGGATCTTCCGGGCCCCCGACGGGGGGCTGACGATCCTCGGGGGCACCAAGGTCTCGGAGATCGAGGCGAGCGCGCTGGTGCGCGAATGCGCCCCGGCGCTGGCCTATGCGGCGGCCCAGCTGGGCTCCTCCCAGGTGCGCCACATGGCCACCATGGCGGGCAACTGCTGCCACGGCTCGCCCTCGGCGGAGACGCCCCCGGTGCTCCTGGCCCACGGGGCCGAGGTGACGCTCTCGCGGGAAGGGGGCGAGCGGCGGCTGCCCATCGAGACGTTCTGGCTCGCCTACCGAAAGACGGCGCTTGCGTCCGGGGAGTACCTCAAGAGCTTCCACCTGCCGGCGCTCACCGCGCGGGCCGCGGTGGCCTACCGGTTCCAGGGGCTGCGGCGGGCCATGGAGATCGACATGGTCAACGTCGGCTGCTACCTGGAGCTCGACGCCAAGAAGCAAAAGGCGGCCGCCGTGCGCATCGCGCTCGGGGCCGTGGGTCCCATCCCCTACCGGGCCGTGCAGGCCGAGGCGGCGCTTGCCGGAGCCAAGATCGGCCCGGAGTTTTTCGAAGAAGCCGGGCGGCTCGCCGCCGAGGAAGCCAAACCCATCGACGACGTGCGGGCGAGCGCGAGCTACCGCCGGCGCCTGGTGGCGGTGCTCGTCTCCCGGGCGTTTGCCGCCTGCGCCGAAGAGCTCTCGGGGAGGAAGACGCGATGAAGACGCTCGTCACCCTAAACATCAACGGGGAGGACTTCGAGGTCCCCGTGGCGCCCACCGACTTTCTGGTGGACGTGATCCGCGACCGGGTGGGGCTCACGGGCACCAAGAAGGGGTGCGGCATCGGCGACTGCGGGGCGTGCACCGTGCTCGTGCAGGGGCGCCCCGTGCTCTCGTGCCTGACGCTCGCGCTCTCGTGCGTGGGAAAGCCCGTCACCACCATCGAGGGCCTGGCCGAGACCTGCGGGGGCGAGGTGGGCGACTCCCTCCACCCCGTGCAGCGGGCCTTCGTGGAGGGGGGCGCGATCCAGTGCGGGTACTGCACCCCGGGGATGATCCTCTCCACCGTGGCGCTGCTCGAACGCATCCCCAACCCCACGGCCGACGAGATCA
>JBFLZB010000021.1 GCA_040756475.1 Thermodesulfobacteriota bacterium | reverse complement strand
GAGACCGAGAAGACGTGAAACGTGCCCCCGGCGGTGACGGCAGCCACCACGGGCCCCGAGCCCGTCACGGTGTAGTCCACCAGGGCCACCGGCTCGGCCCCCGGCAGGGACACCGGCTCGCCGATGTGGGACGCAAAGGACTGGCGCCGGAGCTGGCCCTCGGGGGTCAGCTCCACGACCCCGCCCTCGTGGATCTGCACCTCCCCCTCGGCGAGCGCCAGCCCCACGTCTTCCGGGAGAAAGGAAGCCTCGAAGCCGATCCTGCCGATGCGCACCGTGCCGTCGGCGAAACCCGCGGCGATCTGGCCCCCCAGGGGCCAGAAGGACAGGGCCGTCGGGACCTCCCCCCCGAAGAGCTCCCGCTCCTCCAGGGTGCGCCCGTCGCCCAGGGTGAACACCCGCACCCGGTACCCGCCTCCCAGTCCTTCGAAGCCCAGGAGTTGGTACTCGTCGGTAGCAAGGAACGCCGGGCGCGAGTCCGGCCCGGCGGGAACGGCGATGGCCGACGTCCGGTCGATGCTCTCGGGGCGGAAGAGGGGTACCACCACGGCGGCGAGGAAGAGGAACACCGTGGTGACCGCCAGGATCGTGCCGATGCCCCCCGCGGCGATGAGCACGCGGGCGGTGCGCTCGGCCCAGAAGACCGACCGGCTGGTGCGGCGCTGGCGGGTGCGGCCCGTGAACGGCTTGGGTTGCATGGGGCTCTCGAAGGCAGGCACGGGAGAAGGCTGCCGGGCGGTCTCCGCGGTGGAGAAACCGCCCGGCGGCCGGGGTCTGCGACGGGGCTACTTGGCGATGTCCACGGCCGCGAGCTGCTGCCCGGCGAGGCGGGCAGGCACCGGGTAGTACCCGTCCTTCACCACGGCCTCCTGGCCCTGGCGGCTGAAGATGTAGCGGACGAACTCCCGGCGCAGGGGGTCCAGCGGCGTGCCGGGCTTCTTGTTCAGGTACACGTAGAGGAACCGGGCCAGGGGGTACTCCCCGGTGTAGGCGTTCTCGGCTGCCGCCTCCACGAAGCGGTCGCCTTCCTTCGCGGCCAGGGGTACGGCGCGCACGTCGGCGGTCTTGTACCCGATGCCGCTGTACCCGATGGCGTACTTGTCGCTCGCCACCCCCTGCACCACGGAGGAGCTGCCGGGCTGCTCCTTCACCGAGTCCTTGTAGTCGCCCCCGAAGAGGGACCGCTCCTTGAAGTAGCCGTAGGTGCCGGAGGCGGCGTTGCGGCCGTAGATGCTGATGGGTTTCGAGGCCCACTCCCCGGTGAGGCCCAGGTCGCCCCAGGTGAGGAGGTCCTTCGGGTAGCCGCCCTTGCGGTTCTTGGAGAAGATGGCGTCCACCTGCTGGAGCGTGAGACCCTGGATCGGGTTGTCCTTGTGCACGTAGACCGCGAGCATGTCGATGGAGGTGGCGAGCTCGGTGGGCTTGTAGCCGTAGCGCTTCTCGAAGTCGTCGATCTCCTTGGCCTTCATCTCGCGGCTCATGGGGCCGAAGTGGGCCGTTCCGGCGATGAGGGCCACGGGCGCGGTGGACGAGCCCTTGCCCTCGATCTCGATCTGCACGTTGGGGTAGAACCCGAGGAACCCTTCGGCCCACAGGGTCATCTCGTTGTTCATGCTGTCGGAGCCCACGCTCTTCAAGTTGCCCGAGACGCCCTGGACGGGCGAGTACGCGGGCAGGGCCGGGTCCACGGCCACCTGGGCGGCGGCGGGGCCGGCCAGGAGGGCCGCGGCGGCGGCCAGGACCAAGCGGGGCAGCAGGGTGGTCCATCGTTTCATCGGTACTACCTCCTTCTTTGCGGGGGATGGGCGGGGTGAGGGCACTCCGCCGGGAGGCGGCTGCCACGAGAGGGGAGGATGCCCGAGATGTGTTACGGCCAGGTTACGGTCGGGGGAACGGTTCGTGACGATTGCGGGCCGGGGGGTGTGTGGAAAGAGAAAGCCGCAACCCCCCGCGAGGGCGTTGCGGCCTTCGGTATTTCGAACCGGACGGCGCCCACCGCGCCGGAGTGGGGGGGAGGGGCACGGCCCCTCCCCCGGGGCTGCTGCGGTTCGGGCTACCGCGCAGCGGGGAAGGCCGCGCCGTTCTCGAACAGGAAGGGCCTGCGGGGCATGCCGGGCCGCCAGCCCTCGTAGCTCCACTCGGTGGCGAACTCCACCATCACCTCGTAGATCTGGGTGTTGTCCACGATCCGGGTCCCCGGGTACCAGGCGCCCTCGTACGGCTCGAAGAGGTCCGCCGCCGAACCCTTGACGTAGAGGCTCACGAGCTCGTTGGTGTGGCTTCCCGTGCCGTAGGTGACCCGGGGGGCAACCCCCTCGGCGGGGGCCTGGCCGGTGCGGACGATCTCCTGGGGCAGGGGCAGCTCGCCCACGCTCAGGGGCTCGCCCACCAGGCGCATGTAGCTGTTGCCGTGGTCGCTCGTGACCAGGAGGATCGTGTTCGTCCAGTCGATGGCGTCGCCCGGCCGGTTCACGAAGTCCACTGCGGCCCGCACCGCCTCGTGCAGGTCGTGCATGGTGCCCATCATCCAGGGGTAGTCGTTGGCGTGGTTGGCCCAGTCGATGTCGCCCTGCTCTACCATGAGGAAGAAGCCGTCCTCGTCTTGCCCCAGCACCTGGAGCGCCGCCAGGGTCGCGTCGGCCAGGGGGGGGTTCTCGACCGTGGAGGGCGCCACGGACGGCGCCCCCGGGCTGTGCTGGACCACCGGGGGCTCGAAGTTGCCCCCGCGTCCTCCAAAGAGGCCGAAGAGCTTGCGGCCGCGCTTGGCGGCCTCCTTCGCCCCGGCCAGGAGCGCTGCGCCGCCGTCGCGCCCTTCCTGCCGCTCCACCAGGAGGTACTCGGGGTGCTCCCGCAGGTCCTGGAGGAGGCTCGCGGACAGGTAGGTGGTGTCCCAGCCCGGGTGGCCGCCCCCGATGACCACGTCGGGCCGGGTGTCGTGGACGATCTCGTCGGCGATGCCCCGGCCCGCAAAGCCCGGCCGGCCGGTGTAGTAGTGGTTGCGGTTCACGTTGTGGCTCACGAAGGCCGCCGGGGTGGCGTGGTTGAAGGGCACGGTGCTCACCACGCCGACGGCGGCGCCGCTCTTCTCGCGCAGGAGCTCGGCGATCGTGGTCAGGGCGCCGTCCGCCGGGTCTCCCGAGAGCCAGGCGATGTTGCCGTCGTCGGTCTTGACCCCGGTGGACATCGCGGTGCCCGCCGAAGCCGAGTCGGTGGCGTAGCGGGGTCGGAGGAAGTAGTCGGCGTCGCCCGTGTCGTCGAGCCGGTAGCGCTCGGCGCCGCCCCGGGCCACGTCGTATCCCACCAGGGGGTCGAAGGCGTCGTAGGAGAAGGCCGGCGCGCCCCGGAGCTGCGCATACCGGTTGTAAGTGGTCACGTCCCAGGTGGTCACCGGGACCTCGTAGGGGAACCGGTTCCACAGGAGCCCGAAGTCCTCCCCCGTGAGGTAGCGGCTGTAGGCCACCTCGTGCTCGAGCTGCATACCGTCGCCGATGAAGAGGATCACGTGGCGGGCCTGGGCGGCCGCCTGGGGGGGTACGGCGAGGCCCCTGGCGCCGTTGTTGCTCGTGGCAAGGGCGAGGCCCGGCAGCAGGAGCAGGGCCAGGGCGGCGCCCGCGAGGGCCCGCAGGGTTCTTTTCCTGTCGAAGGTCGATGCCGTCATGGAAGTTCCTCCTCTGTGGGTGGGTGGGGGGTGGGCGAGGAGGAGTTTCCCACCCTCAGGTTACCGGGGGGTGAAGGGGACGTGAAGCCTCGGTGACGCTTGTCCCCTGCTCAGACGGCGGGCTTTCGCAGCACCAGGGCCCCCCACGCCCCCAGGATCTCCTGGTGCACCACCTGGAAGCCGACCCTGCGGGAGCCGTACACCGCCGCCGCGGAGGGGAGCTCGGGGGCGAGCATGCCGGAGAGGAGGAGCAGGCCGCCGGGCGCCACCCGGGCTGCCAGGGCCGGCGCGAGCCCGAGGAGGATCTGGTAGAGGATGTTGGCGGCCACCAGGGGAAACGCGCCCCGGACGCAGCGCAGGTCCCCGCAGACGGCGTGCACGCCTTCGGCAACCCGGTTGGCCCGGGCGTTCTCCAGGGTCGCCCCGACGGCGAGGCCGTCGATGTCGAGGGCCACGGCGCGGGGCACCCCGAGCAGCCGGGCGCCGATGGAGAGGATGCCCGAGCCGCACCCCACGTCGAGGAAGGCGGGGGGCGGGGCCTCGCCGACGGCGTCGTCCAGAAGCGCCAGGCACAGGCGGGTGGTCTCGTGGGTGCCGGTGCCGAAGGCCCGCCCGGGGTCCAGGCGGATCACCCGCACGTTCGGGTCGCCGGGGGCCCAGTCTTCCCAGGTGGGGCACACGGCCAGCCGGGGGGAGACCCGGGCCGGGCGGAAGAAAGCCTTCCAGGCGTCTTCCCAGCCGGGCCGGACTTCCGCCCAGGACCACCGGAGCCCGGGGTCCCCCAGGTCCTCTGCGTACCGCCCCAGGCGGGCCTCCACGCCGGCCCGCTCCTCGGGGCCGAAGTAGACCGTGACGGCGTCCGGCCCCTCCACGGCTCCCCCCGCGCCCCACTCCGTGAGCAGGCACGCCAGCGCCTCCCGCACCGGGGCGGGCCCCTCCACCCGGAGTTCCAGCCACTCCCGTTCCACGGTGCTCATGCCTCTAGGGCGATGCCCTCGAAGGCGGACACCGCTTCCCGGAACGGCTGGGGCACCCGGCGAGGCTGTCGGGCGCGGTAGTCAAATGCGGCGAGGGCGGTGGTGCCCTCCACCGTCAGCTCGCCGCCGCGCTCTACCCGAAACCCCATGGTGAGAGACGTACGCCCCAGGCTCTCGATCCGGACTCCGATCTCGAGGACGTTACCCAAGAACATCTCTGCACGATACCGGGCCCGGGCTTCCAGCACGATCAACCCCAACCCATCTCCCACGTCCCCCTCGGAGTATGGCCCGAGGCGGGCGAGGTAGGCGATCCGTGCGTCCTGGAAGTAGTGGAACACCGCCGCGTTGGAGACGTGGCCCCCGTAGTTGATGTCGCCGATTCTCGCTGAGTAGGGCAGGGTGAAGCGAAACCCTTCCATCGTCTCCTCCTGCGGGCACGGTGCCGGAAGGGGCCGCCGGGAAACCCGCGAAACGACAATACGACGGGGGACCCGGACGGGTCAAACCCGGGTCGGGCAAGACGCTTGACACGCTGTTTGATGTTCGCTAAGGTCTGCCAAACGGTCGGTTGATGAGGAGCACATGGGCGAGCGCAAGCGGTTGCAGCCGGAGTTGCGAAGGCGGCAGATCCTTCAGGCGGCGGTACGCCTCTTCTACGAGGCGGGCTTCGAGGGGGCGAGCCTTAGGGATCTATCGGGGCAGGTCGGGATCAACAAGGCTACCATCTACCACTACTTCGTGAGCAAGGAAGACATCCTCTTCGAGCTCGTCCACCGTATCGGACAGGAACTGCTCGAAGGGGTGCGGGAGGCCTTCCAGCGGGGGGGCGAGCCCGTGCAGGTTCTCGAATCCATGATCCGGTTCCAGATCGGGTACGTGGAGAACCACGTGGAGGAGATCAAGGTCCTGGTAGAGGAGAAGAAGAGCCTTCGGGCCGACTTGCAGCAGACCAGTCTCGACACCGAAGCCGAGATCCTGAGGCTCTACAAAGAGGCGATCCTGCGGTGCCAGGCCGCGGGCGCGGTGCGGCCCCTGCACGCCACCACCGCCGCCTTCGGCATCCTGGGGCAGATCAACTGGCTCTACCACTGGTACAAGCCCGAGGGGCCCCTCACCTTGCGGGAGCTGGCCGACGCGGTGGTGAGCCTGCTCTTCCACGGCCTGCTGCCGTGCACCGACGGCGGGGACGCTTCGTGAAGGTCGCCGTCGTCGGTGCAGGGGTGCTCGGCTCCATCTTCGGGAGCTTGCTCGCCCGGGGAGGGTTCCAGGTCTCCCTGATCGAGATCCTCGAGGAGCGGGTTCGGCTCATCGAGCGCGAAGGGCTGTGGCTCCAGATGCCCGGGGGCGAGAGGGTGCACACCCGGCTCGCGATTACCGCCTCGCCCGTGACCCTGGGGCCCCAGGATCTCGTCATGGTGTGCGTCAAGGGCTACCACACGGCGTCCGCCGCACGGGACGCGGGGCCGCTCATCGGGCCCGAGACCCTGGTGCTCTCAGTGCAGAACGGCCTGGGCAACCTCGAGACCATTGCCGAAGTCGTGGGGCCCGAGCGGGTGATCGGGGGCATCACGGCCCACTCGGGCATGCCGGTGGGCATGAACGAGGTCCGCTACGTGGGGGGGCTGGGCCCGCTGCTCGTCATCGGCCCCTACGACGGGGTGGCGCGACCGGGCTTCGGCCGCCTGGTGGAGGCGCTGCGGGGTGCGGGCCTCGACGTGCACGAGGTGGCCGACATCAACGCGGTCATCTGGAAGAAGCTCATTGCCAACGTGGCCACCAACTGCGTGGCTGCCCTCACCGGTATGACCGGCGGACAGGCCGTGCAGCACCCCCCCACCGTGGAGCTCATCCGGGGCCTCGCCGGGGAGCTCGCCCAGGTGGCCCGCGCCAAGGGAATCCGGCTCGCCGAGCTCGACGATCCGGGCGCCTTTGCCCTCCAGGCCTTTGCCGGCACGCGGGACAACAAGGTCTCCATGCTCCAGGACGTGGAGGCGGGCCGGCCCACGGAGATCGGCAACCTCAACGAGGTCATCATGGCGGAGGGCTCCCGCCTCGGCATCCCCACCCCCTACAACCAGGCGGTTTCCTGGCTGGTGCGCGGGGTGGAGGAGCGAAACCGCCTGCGGCTCGCGGCCATGGAGGCCGAAGGGCGCCGCGGCTAGACGCGATGCGCAGGTGGGACGGGTTGAGGAGGGCCGGCGCCAAGCCGGCCTTCTTGCGCGAGGAGGACCCGTGGACGTCCACGTGGAGTGCTACGCGGGGTACCGGGGCGAGGAGACACCGCGGCGGTTTCACCTGGGTGCCCGCGAGGTGGTCGTGGAGGAGGTCCTCGACCGCTGGCTCGCCCCCGACTACCGGTACTTCAAGGTGCGGGGGGATGACGGCGCCCGGTACATTCTGCGCCACGACGTCGCCTCGGGCCGATGGGCGCTGACCCTCTTCGAGCGCCCGGCCTGAGCTAGGCCCTGTCCCGGACCGTCGCTGCCCGCCCCCCTCTCCCATCGAGATCGGGATCGAAATCGGGATCGCAGTCGGGGTCGATTTCGATCGCGATTTCCATGGCAAGCCCCCCACGCCTCCCCCTTCCCGGCCTCTGTGTTCCTCACTCCCCCGACCTTGGGCCGCCGTTTTGACAGCCTCCGAATCCGCCGCTAGGGTGCCCTCCCCTGGACAGCAGCGCGGGAGGGCGACATGGGTGGAACGGCGGCGGCGGAGGGGATCGACGCCCGCATCCTCGACAGCCTGGGGTGGGGCGTCCTCGTGGTGGGGCGATGGTCCCGAAGGGTGCACCGGTTCAACCGCTGGATGGCCGAGCTCACGGGCATCCGCCCTGAGGACGCCCTGGGCCGGCACGTGGCCGAGGTGTTCGCCTACCTCAAGGGACTCGACCTGGAGGCCCTGGACGAGGAGATCCAGCGCACCGGGAGGTTCGAGGCTCGAAGCCTGCGGCTCGAGCGGCACGGGGGCGAGGTGGTGTACCGGCACGTGCGCGGCGACGTACTGGACGGGGGGGCCGGGGAGGAAGAGGCGGTGGTTGTCAGCGTACAGGACGTGACCGAGCGGGAGCACATGCGGCTGTGCATGGCCCGGTACCTCACCCGGGAGGTGGCGGAGCTGGTCCTCTCCCTGCGCCCCGGCGAGCGGCTCGAGGGCCGGGAGCTCGACGTTGCCGTGCTGGTGGCCGACATGCGCGACTTCACCGACGCCGCCGAGGGGCTCACCCCCGAGGAGCTCTTCGAGACCCTGAACGCATACCTCGGCCCCATGGCCGAAGTGGTGGTGGAGCACCGGGGGATGATCGACAAGTTCATGGGCGACGGCTTCATGGCGGTCTTCGGCGCGCCCTCCCTGACGGGGGGCGAGGCCGAGCGCGCGCTGCGCACCGCGCTGGAGCTCGACGCCACGGTGCGCCGCCTCTCGGCGGAGCGCGCCCGGGCGGGGCTCCCCGGGGTGGGGGTGGGGTACGGGGTCCACTGGGGCACCGCCCAGGCGGGAAACCTGGGGAGCGACCTTAGGATGGAGTACACGGTAGTGGGCGACACCGTAAACCTGGCCCACCGCGTCCAGGCGCTGGCCGGCGCGGGCGAGATCCTGGCCACCCGGGCCGCGGTCAAGGCCGCGGGCGACGGCTTCCAGTGGGGCGAGGGGCGCTGGGTGCGCCTGCGGGGCCGCAAGGCTCCCGTGAAGGTGCAGCCGCTGCTGGGCCGTGAGACGTGAGACGTGAAGCGTGAAACGTGAAGCGGGGTTCCGCCACGTCTCTCATTCCCATTCGTCCCATGGGTCCCATACGTCCCATCTACCCGCCCCCCCGCAACCTACCCCTCGAACAGCGCCGTGGAGAGGTATCGCTCGCCCGAGTCCGGGAGGATCGCGACGATGGTCTTGCCGGCCGATTCGGGGCGGGAGGCCACCTGGACCGCCGCCGCCATGGCGGCGCCGCAGGAGATCCCGGAGACGATCCCCTCCTCCCGGGCGAGCCGGCGGGCGAAGGCAAAGGCCTCCTCGTCGGTGACCTGAAGGACCTCGTCCACCAGGGACAGGTCGAGCACGTCGGGCTTGAAGCCCGCGCCGATGCCCTGGATCTTGTGGGGCCCGGGGGAGCCCCCCGAGAGCACCGGGGATGCCGCGGGCTCCACCGCCACCGACCGGATGGCCTTGCCCTTCTCCGTCTTTATGTAGCGGCTCACGCCCGTGATGGTGCCCCCGGTGCCGACTCCCGCGACGAGGATGTCGATCTTGCCGTCGGTGTCGTTCCAGATCTCCGGCCCGGTGGTGCGAAAGTGGATCTCGGGGTTGGCGGGGTTCTTGAACTGGTTGGGGAGGAACATCCCCTCGGGGTCGGCGTCGGCCATCTCCTGGGCGCGCCGGATGGCGCCCCCCATGCCCTCGCTGCCCGGGGTCAGCATGAGCTCGGCCCCGAGCGCGGCGAGCATCTTTCGGCGCTCCAGGCTCATGGTCTCGGGCATGGTGAGGAGGAGGCGGTACCCCCGGGCGGCGCAGACGAAGGCGAGCGCGATGCCGGTGTTTCCACTCGTGGGCTCCACGACCCGGACGCCCGGCTTGAGCACGCCCCGCTTCTCCGCATCCCAGATCATGCTGGCCCCGATCCGGCACTTGACCGAGTAGGCCGGGTTTCGCCCCTCTACTTTGGCCAGGATCGTCGCGGGGAGACCCAGGGAGATCCGGTTGATCCGAACCAGCGGGGTGTTGCCAATGCTCAGGCTGTTGTCAGCGAAGATGCGCGCCATGTCGTGCTCCTCGTTCGATCGGGCCCCGGTGGAGGCCGGTGTGCCGGGTAGGGCGGTAGGGTAGAGCGGCTCACCCGTCCTGTCAAAAACGGGCAGCACTATTGACTAGAAGAAAAGGGATAAATCTCCCGGGCGTTCCCGTGTGACGCGAATCGCACTGCGGCCGGGCAGGGGGCACCGGGTCTCGCAGATGCCGCAGCCCACGCACCGCTCCTCCACGACCCGGGGCACCTTGACCGGCTTCGAGACTCCCAGGGCGTCGGCACGGACCTCCTCGTGGAAGACGATGGCCTTGGGTGCCGTGGGGCAGTGCTCTTCGCAGACCATGCAGTTTTCCGCTGCCCGGTAGGGAAGGCACCGGTCCTGCTCGAAGACCGCGAGCCCGATGACCGTCGTCTCCTTCTCCCCCTCCTCCAGATATCGGATGGCGCCGGTGGGGCACACCTGTCCGCACAGGCGGCAGTGGTACTCGCAGTAGCCGAGCCGCGGCACGAGCCGGGGGCTCCACAGCCCTCCCAGGCCCGCCTCCAGCAGGGCGGGGTGGAGGGCCCCCTGGGGACAGACCCGCATGCAGGCGCCGCACCGGATGCAGCGCAGGCGAAACTGCGCTTCGTCCACGGCCCCGGGGGGGCGCAGGAAGTCCCACGCTCGCTCCGCCTCCTCGGCCCGAACCCTGGGTCCCAGGGCCAGCAGCGCCCCCGCTCCCGCCGAGGCCAGGAGGGCACGGCGCCCCGGTGAGGCGGGAAGCGACAGGCCGGGGGCGGCGAGCTCGGGCCGGCGGGCGCCGGAAGGACACGCTTGCTCGCACCCGCCGCACTGGAGGCACAGGGAGGGGTCCGCTGCGCCCTCGGGGGCCGCCGCGCCGGTGGGGCAGCGGGCGGCGCACGTGGTACAGGGTCCGCAGCGGTCCGAGCGGCGGCGGCGAAGGGGCGAGAGCCGGGCGCACACCCCCAGGAGCGCGCCCAGGGGGCACAGGCTCGTGCACCAGGTGCGGGGGGCCACCAGCTCCAGGGCCACCACCGCGAGGAACACGAGGGTGGTGAGGCCTGCGAGGAGAAAGGCGGGTCGCCCGAAGGCGAGCACCGGCTCGGCAGCCCGGTAGAGGGTGTCTCCCAGGGCGGCCAGCCTCTCGGAGTCCGAGAGGGAGAGCTGGGCCAGGAGGCCCTTGGCCCCTGCGTCCAGGGCCGGATGGAGGGTCAGGGTGAGGCTTCGCAGGAAAAGGCTCAGGGGATCGAAGAGTCCCAGGAGCGGCAGCCCCAGAACAGTCGCTGCCAGGAGCGCCGCCAGCAGCGCCGGAGCCGTGTGGGCCGGGGGGCGCCAGCTCCCGCGCCGACCGCCCCTCAGGCGGCGCAGCCCGCCCCCCGACAGGTCCAGGGCGGTACCCAGGGGGCAGGCCCACCCGCAGAAGAAACGCCCGAGCAGGGCCGTGAAAACGAGCAGGAGGCCGGCTCCGAGCCACGTCACGGCCCACAGGGAGGCGAGCCCCCCCGCCAGGGCCGCGGCCAGGGCCGCCAGGGGGTCCAGGTGGAAGAAGAGGTGGACGGGCCAGTCCAGGAGTTCCTGGCCCCGATAGGCGGTGCGGGCGAAGAGCGCGAGGAACCCCAGGAGGAGCACCCCCTGGACGCCCCGCCGCAGCGGAAGCTTCACAGGATCTCGATCCGGCCCAGGTCGGCGACCCCCAGGCCCTGCTCGTGGGCCAGGCGCACGTGAGCGATCTGAAAGGGATCGGCCCCGAACTCCCGGGAGCCCCAGGCGTCGGCGGCCACCACGTCGGCCGAGGCGGCCACCAGGTTGGCCGTCCGCACGCCGTCTGTGCCCCCGCCCTGGGGGCCGTTGCGCAGGAGGATGCGGGTGGCGTCCACCACCGTGAGGTGGGAGCGCACCGCCCGATTGAGGTCGACGAGATTCTGGTCGATCCCCTGGTGCACCCGGCCCCGGTTGCCTCCCATGACCCCCATGAGGTTCTTGAGCCCGATGGTGACGTGGGTGAGCCCGTGGTGCTTGAGCACGGGGACGTTGATGAGTACGTCGGCCGCCAGGGCGGGCCGGTAGAGGGGCCAGCGGGAGAGCTCCCGAGCCCCCGGCAGGTCCGTCACCTCGAACCACTCGTCGCGCACGTGCTCGAGCTGCACCGGAGCACGCTCCAGGCCCTCCACCGCGGCGCGGATGCCGCTGCGCTCGTAAGTGCGGCGCCCGTCGTTGCACGTGCGGTCGAAGACCCGCACCTCCCGCGCTCCCGCCTCGACGGCCAAGCGGCACAGCTCGGCGACCACCTCGGGGTGGGTGTTGGCCCCCTCTTCCGGGGTGCGGTCCCAGCCGATGTTGGGCTTCACCACGACCCGGTCTCCCGGTTTCACGAAGCCTCCCATGCCGCCGAGCTTTCCCACGGCTTCCCGGACCAGGGCTGCGGCGTCGGGGCCCCGCGCCACGGCCACGGGTTGGGGGGAGGCGGGGGTCTGGGCACGGGCGCGGCCCGGGCGCAGGAGGGGAAACCCCAGGGGGCCCAGGGCGACGAACCCGAGCTGGGCGAGGCGGGCGAGGAAACGGCGGCGGTTGAGGACGGAGCGGTTCACGGCAGCCTCCCGATCAGATCAGCTTCTTCTCCCGGAGGAACTCCCGGGCGGTCTTGGCCGGTTCTCCCGCACCCGAGAGCCCCCGAAGGACGTCGTCCGAGAGCAGGCCTTCCGTGCGGGCGATGAGCCGGGGCAGGGCGGGGAACTTCTTCAGGGTGTCCTTTCGGGCCACGGGAGCGGCGTCGGCCGGGACCTGCCCGGAGTTTCCGGCGTAGCCCATGCGCGGGAGCCAGACCAGGTTGAGGCGCTCCAGGTAGGTTGCCTTGGCGGCCTGGTAGGCCTCGTCTCCCACCGGCGGGACCGGCAGGCCCAGCCGGGCCAGGGCCGGGCCCGTGAAGTCCACCGCGATGTCGGCGTCGCCGGCGGCGAGCCCCCGATGCAGGGCCTCGGGGTCGGGGTAGTCGGCGATCTTCACGGTGGTTCCGGTGCGCTCGTTGATGAGGATCGCCAGGAGCTGGGCCACCAAGCGCCCCTCGGGGGTCTCCAGGGAGCCGACCACCAGGGTCTTTCCCACACAGGCGGCGGCCGGGAAGGGGGGCAGGGCAAGGCCCAGGAGCAGGGCTGCGGTCAGGGCAAGGTGCAGGAGGATTGATCTCACGGCGGTCTCCCTTGGCGAAGGCGCGGCGGGGAAGGGGCCTTTGTAACCTGGAATCGTTCGCGGTGTCTAGCGTGCCTGGAACCACCGCTTGGTTTGCACGCGGGGTCCGGGAGCCCTTGCGCTCCGCCCCGCAATCCGCGATGTTCGGAGGCGGCGTCTCCGAGGGCACTGGTGCGCCGAGCTTCGCTGGTTTCGGCTGAGCTGCCCCAGTTCGGTCGAAGCGGCACGGGGTTCCTCTCCAGGGCTCCCGGACCCCGCCCCTAGAGTTGGTGGTGGATTTGGGCCCAGTGGGCCCAGTCGACCCGCGCGGGGTGCGAGAATCGGGCCCCGGCAGCGAATCAGCGAGCCCTTCCTTCCCCCGACGCCGGCAGCCGCCGCACCCCCAGGGCCCGCAGGTGCCCGTCCCTTCCCCCCAGGAACACCCGCCCTCCCCGTTCCTCGGGGGTCGAGAGAAAGGGCTCGCCCAGGGACAGGGCATCGCGCTCGAAGCCGGTTTCTCCGTCCAGGAGAACCAGGCGGCCCCCCACCGTGGGCACGGCCAGCAGGCCCGGGGAGGCCTCGGCGGGCCGGGCGCGGACTCCGGCTCCCAGGGGACGGCGCCACAGGACCTGCCCGGTCCCGGCCGCGATGGCCCACAGGGTGCCCGAGTCCTCCCCCTGGTAGAGGACCTCGTCCAGGAGGAGGGGGGGGGCATACCACGCGCCTCCCGCGAGGCGCCGAGTCCAGCGCGCCGTGCCGCCGGCCAGGGCCACGGCGTGGAGGGTTCCGGCCCGGTCCGCCAGGTAGACGGTCTCTTCCCCTACGGCCGGCGCGGAGAGGAGCGGCGCCCCGGCCCTGTAGACCCAGGCGGGCTGGCCCGACACCGGGTCGAGAGCGTAGAGGTTCCCGTCCTGGGACGGAGCGAGGATCAGCGTGCGGGCCCCCGCCCGGGCGGTGCGCAGGTCGGCCCGAAAGGGCCCCCCGGCCGGGAACGACCAGAGGGGCTCCAGGCGCCCCCCCGAGGTCTCGAAGGCCCGCACGGTGCCGGACCAGCCGGCGGCCACCAGGGTGGTGCCGAGGAAGACCGGCCCGGACTGCCGGTGGTCGTCGGCGGGAGAAGGGGCCTCGGCGTGGACGTCGAGCACCTCCAGGCTGCCCCGCCGCAGGAGATACAACCCCCGGTCCCAGCACGCCGCCGCCACGACTCCGGGGCCCAGCGCCGGCGGGGCGTCCACCGCGTCGGGAAGGCTGACCGAGGCGAGGACCGCCCCGTCCAGGAAGCCCAGGCGAAGGAGGGCACCGTTCCAGCTCGCGGCGTAGACGCCCTCGTCGGCGGGTACCGGGGGGGCGTCCACGAACCCCCCGAGCTCCGCGCGCCAGAGCTCCTCCAGGAGGGGCCAGCCCCGGGGACCGGCCTCGGGAGCCGGGGCGAAGGCCGCCAGGATGCGGGCCGCCTCGTTGTCCGGAGCCGCGGCCGGGAGCGCCCCGCCCCAGTCGTTCGTGCCGGCGTCCACCGTGCCCTCGAAGAAGTCTCCCAGGTAGAAGGGCGCTTCGTTGTCCCGAAAGTGATTGGCTTCGAAGGCGGATCCGGCGTCGGCCTCGAAGAGGAAGATCCCGTGGCGGTTGCCCCGGAAGAGGTTGCCCATGACCCGGTTGCGGCAGCGGCGGGAGTTCATGGCCTTGCCCGGGTGCTCCGCGAAGAGGCAGCGCTCCACCTCCACGGCCGACTCCCCGAACCGGGTGCCGTCCACGTTGCGGCGGAAGACCGAGTCCTCCACGCGGCCCCGGGAAAAGTGGGTATGGAGTCCCCGGGTGCTTCCCTCGACGAGGACGTGGGAGAGGTGGAAGGAGCCGAAGTCGATGCGGATCTCCCCCCAGGAGCCCGGCTCGGCGGGGGCGTTCTCGGAGGTGAAGACCACCGGCTCCTCGGGGGTTCCTCGGGCAATCAGCGCGCCCTCGACCCGGAGAGATGCGTCCCCCCAGCCGTCCCCGTCGTCGTCCCGGAAGGCGAAACGCACCACCGTTCCGGGCTCCAGCACGAGCTCGGAGCCCCGGGGAAAGGTGATGTCCTCGGCGATGCGCACCTGGCCCTGCCAGACCGTGCGGCCCGGCGGCGCTTCCGAGCGCGGGCCCCCGGGCGCTCCCGCGCAGCCGAACATGGAAAGGCAAAGGCACAGGGCGACGGCGACACCGGCTCTCACGGCGTCACCTGGAGCACCACGGTGAGGTCCGCGAGGCGTCCGCCCGGGGCGACCTCCAGGGCCGGGCCCCTGGGGCCGCGGTAGAACCCGACCCGCTCCCCCGGGACCGGCGGACCCCCCAGGGCCTCCCGGGCCCCCAGGTACAACAGCCCGGACAGGGGGGTCTCCAGGACGAAACGGCCGTCGGGCCCCGTGGGCTCCGAGACGACGGCGGGGCGGTCCAGGAGGTGGGGGGTCTCGTACAGGCAGGCCCGCACTCCCGCTACCGGCTGTCCGGCTCCGTCGAGGATGCGCCCCTCCAGGCGCGCGAAACGGCCCTGGAAGCGGGACTGCTGCTCCCGCCCCGGTACCTCAACGGTCTCGATGTCCCCGCGGGCGCACTCGCCGGCCCGCAGGAGGAGGGGGAACTCGGGGAGGACGCCGAAGTGGTCTCCCGGTTCCAGTGCCCCGGTCCTGGGCCCCCCGGTGCGCAGCCGGGCGCCCGCGAAGTAGGTGCCCGGGGGCAGGGGGACGGAGTAAGCGCCGTCGCGGCCGGTGGGCTCCGAGAGGGCGTAGCCCGGCCCCCGAAAGCCCCTCGCCGCGTCCAGGTACACGAAGACCTGGGCGCCCGCCACCGGTTTCCCTGCGTCGAGCACCCGGCCTTCCATGCGCTCCTCTCCCGGTTCGCAGGCGGTTCGCGTTACCCCATGGGCCGGTACCAGGGGAAGGTGCACGCCCGTGAGCTGCCCGGCGAGCCGCACGGGGTTGCGCCCGAAGTACGAGAAGAGCTCACCCCGGCGGGCCAGCAGGAGATAGGAGCCGGGCGGCGCCTCCAGGCGGAAGGTCCCATCGGTGCCGCTCACGGCCCGGGCCTCCGGGCGGCCTTCCGGGGCGAGGTGGAAGTGAGGTGCGAAGAGCAAGACCTGGGCGCCTTCGGCCCCTGCCCCTCCCAGGGAGACCTTTCCCTCGAGAAGCACGCGCCCCGGCGCGGAGGGAGGGGCGGATTCGGGAACAGGTCCGGTTCCCGCGCAGCCTGTCAGTGCGACGAGGGCCACAGCGGCGAGCAGGCGCGGAAACGGGGCACGGCGGCGAAGGGCGGGCACGGGACTCCTCACGACAGGGCGAGGCGCAGGAGGCCCAGGAGAGTTGCCCCGCCGAGCCCGATCCCCACGTAGAGCCCGAGCACCCGGGGGCGGAATATGGCGGCCAGGGCCGCCATGGCGGGCAGGCTCGTGACCGGTCCGGCCAGGAGGAAGGCGAGATCTGCCCCCGGCGCGATGCCCTTGGCCTGGAGGCCCGCCAGGATCGGCACCACCGGGATCTGATGCAGGGGCAGGGGCAGGGCCACCGCGCTCGCGGCAAGCACCGAGAGCGGCCCTTCCTGGCCCACGAGCCAGGTGACCCACTGCACCGGCACCAGCACCTGGACCAGGGCCTCGAACACCAGGGCGAGCCCCACCCACAGGCCCACGAAGAGCCCCACGTCGCGGAAGCGGTCGAAGAAGAAGAGGAGCTTGCTCTCCCGGGGGATTACGGCCATGGTGCGCACCCGAAACCCGTTGGTGCACGCGATCTCGTAAGCCGGGGCGAGCTGGCCGTCGGGGGTGTACACGGGCTTGAGGCGGACCAGATTCTCGCCCAGGAGGCCGAGGCGCTCCAGGGCAAGGGTGCCCAGTCCCGCGGCGAGCCCCAGGGCGAGGGCGCCCCCGAGCTTCCACCAGGCAAGGGCCTCCCCCACCCCTCCCCAGGTGAGGACGAACGACGCGGGATCCATCACGGGGCTCGTGATGAGCAGCGCCATGAGGGGCGGGAGCGGCACCCCGGCGAGCGCCATGGGGATCACCACCGGCAGGATGCCGCAGGAGCACAGGGGGCTCAGCGTCCCCACCGCCGTAGCGACGAGGATGCCCCAGACCCCGGCCCGGCCCACGTACTGGCGCACCTTGCGGTCGAGCTGGTAGGTCTTGATCAGGGCGGCCAGCGTCACCCCCAGCAGGGTGAACCAGGCCATCCGGGATGCCTCGGCCCACAGCACGTCGAGGATCGCCCACAGGGTGCCCACGTCAGGGGCCTCCCCCGGCGGACGCCGCCCGCACCGAGACCAGCTCCTCGGCGGGAGCCGCCTCCAGCTCCCGAAGGAGGTCCTCCAGCGCCACGTCTGCCCGGAGCCGCTCCGGAGTGCCCGGCGGCGCGGCCTCGGCTTCGGCTCTCAGCCCACCGTAGGCCTGGCCTCGGGCCAGGGCGTGCTCCGTGAGCTCGGCCTCCACCCCGGAGGCGGAGCCCTCCCGACACAGGAGCAGGCGGTGCTCGCCGCGCCGGTGCACCTGGAGGTTGCCGTTGCCCGCGGTGCAGCCGGTGGCGAGCTGGATGCCGTCCAGGGCGCAGGTCTGGTGACGATAGACGGCGGTCAGGCGCTGCCCCGGCCCCGCCCCCAGGGCCGCCCGGGCGGCGAGCCCCAGGTGCGCCCCGAGGATCGACATGGGGCAGCGGTGGCCGTGGAGGCGGGCAAGGGCCTGGAAGAACCCGGGCTCAAAAGGCGTAGTGGTGGGGGCAGTCATTGCGGTGGAGCTCCCAGTACTTGGCCGTCATGTCGGGGGTGAGCCAGGGGGTGATCTGGCCCAGGGCGGCCTCGAAGTCCTCCCGGCTCACCTGGTCCCGGTCGGCCTTGAGGGCCTCGAGGGTGGCCCGCTTGCAGAGGCTCTCGATGTCCCATCCCACGTACCCTTCGGTGCGCCGTGCCAGCTCGTCCCGGTCCACCGCCGGGTCGAGGCTCGGCATCCGGTTCATGTAGATGTCGAGGATGCCGCGGCGGTCCGCCTCCCGGGGGGGGGGCACGAAGACCTTGCGGTTGAACCGCTTCTTCTCCTTGATGACGGCCTGGTCCACCGTGTCGATGCGGTAGCACGAGCCCATGAGCATCACCCCGGGGTGCCCCACGATCCGGTCTACCTCCTCCACGAAGACCCGGGTGAGCGCCGGGTCGGCGAAGGTGGGGGGGATGCCCCGCAGGTTGCCGGAACCCCACTCGTAGGAGCAGCCGGCCCGGGGGGCGAGCCACTCGCAGTCGGAGACGAAGAGTACGCAGGGGGCCTCGTGCTCGGCGTCGTGGAAGGCGTCGCGTACCTCCCCGGGCTTGCCCAGCATCTCCTGGCCCGAGACGTACACGAAGCTCGCGCCCGCCTCGGTGGCGGCGGCCTCCGCGAGCATGGTGATGCCCACCCCGAGGGGGCCCCACAGCATCACGCCCGCCGGCCGTTCCAGGCCAAGTCGCGCCAGGCGCTCGGGCTTCTGGAGGGGCAGGCAGACCATCTCGCGCAGGGTCTGCTTGACGTCGGCGAACCCCCCCACGTCGTTCCAGGTGAGGCGCGGCGCGCGGACCTCGTAGAAAATCTTGGAGAGCTTGCGGTGCATGGATTCTCCGGCTGCCCGGCTTTCTCCGGGGCTGCAAACGATGGACGGCTTGACGACTGCGCCCTGGTCTCCTACGCTCCCCCGGCAGGCCGCCCGCGGGCAGGTGGCGGCACGAGGAGGCGATCCATGGGCAAGGCATCCGACCAGGTGCTGCGGGACCTCCTGGGGTTGCAGGAGACCCTGTGCCGGCTCTTCGACGAACACGCCGGCCGGGAACGGCGGCAGGGGGAGGCGGGGCCCAGCCCCTGGTCTCCCGCCGTGGACATTTACGAAACCGGCGAGAGCTTCATCCTCGCCGCCGAGCTCCCCGGAATGGCCCAGGACGACATCCACCTGGAGGTCCTGGGCGACCTGCTCGTCCTCCGGGGCGAGCGCCCGCTCCATACGGGCGCCCCCGCCCTGGGTTACCACCGGGTGGAGAGGCCCAACGGCATCTTCCAGCGCACCTTCCGGCTCCCGGCCGGAGTCGACGCCGGGGCGGTGAGCGCCGGCTACCGGGACGGGGTGCTTCGCGTCACCCTGCCCAAACGGATGCCGCCCGGGACGGCAGGGGTCCGGGTTCGGGTGGAGTGACGAGCCTGTTCCCGGGGACCGGGCAGAACCTCAGGCCTCTGCGCGCAGGAGCTGGAGCAGTTGGGTCCGGCTCGATACACCGAGCTTGACGAAGGCCGCCTTGAGGTGGGACTTGACCGTGTGGGGGCTCAGCGAAAGCTCTTGGGCCAGCTCCCGGTTGGTCCGGCCCGAGGCGTAGAAGGCTTCCAGCACCAACGTCTCTTTGCGCGTCAGCCCGTAGCGCGTCGCAATCGACTCCCACGCGGGGCTGCCGTTGCCCGGCGGAGTCCCCCGGTGCAGGACGCGCTCCACGCTTCCCAGGAACTCCTCCACCGGGAAGGGCTTTACCAGGAAGTCGGTGGCGCCCTTTCGCAGGCAGTCCACGGCGGCATCCAGGGTCGCAAACCCGGTAATCACGATCATCCGCGTCGCGAGCCCCTCCGCCCCGATCCTCTCCATCAACTCGGGTCCGCCCATCCCCGGCATGACCAGGTCGGTGACCACCAGGTCGTACCGGCTTGCGCCCAGCCGTTCCCAGGCCTGCGCGCCGTCTTGGGCGGTGTCGATCTCGTAGCCGCAACCCCGGGCAGCCCGCGCGAGGGTCTGGAGGAGGGCCTCTTCGTCGTCCACGAGAAGGATGCGCGCAGGACTCGGGCTCATGGCGGGGTCTGTATCCCTCTGGTCTCGGATGCCCCCCGGCTTGGAGCCCTTCCTACTCCTTCTCGGCTCCGCCGCCAGCCCGGCCCCAGGGGTGGGGAAACGTTCCCCGCAGCTCCTGGTGGGGGGGCCCCGGGGAGCGATGGCACACGAAGCACTGGATTCCCGTCTCCGGGTCTCCCACGGCCTCCCGGGGAGCTGCCTCGGCGAAGACCTGAAGCCGCCTGGCCGGAACCTCCCGGTGGAAGGGCACCTCCCGAAGTTCCCGCAGAACGATGTCCGTGTCCTCTGGAATGCCTCCCTCCCGACCCAGGGCCACCGGGGCGATGCCGACCTCCCACCGCCCCGCGATCGTGTAGCGGTGGCACTGGTCGCACCCCCCGGGTGGAGGGATCTCCCGGGTCACGTGGCCCAGGAGGCACCCGTACGCGAGGAGGAGCGCAGCGGCTGCCGCGGCGGCGACGATTTTCATGGGGCCTCCTTTGGACCGAAGCCTACACAGTCTCCCGGCGGGCTGTCAAAGGCGGCGGGATGGGGGGGGAGGCATGGGGCAGAGGGCGGAGGGCAGGGGGCAGGGGGCAGGGGGCAGGGGGCAGGGCTCAAGTGGTGGGGGGTGGGGGCCGATCCGTGGGGCAGTCTGTCGCGAGCGGGCAGGGGGCGGGCGGGACCGAGAGGGAGAGGGTTCATGATAGAGACAATCCGGCGGAGCATCCCCAAGCGGCGCATCCTCTTCATAGAGAAGGCCTTCCAGTTCCGGTTCATCGCCAAGATGACCGCTCTGGTGGTCGCGGGCACGGCGTTGACCGGGGGGCTCTTGTACCTTCTGGCGGACCAGGAGTTCGGGCGCGCCTTCTACAGCGCCCACTACCAGGCGCGAAGCTCCTGGGAGCTCCTCCTGCCGGCGGTGCTGGTGTCGTCGTTCGCCTCCATGGGGGTGGTGGCCGCCCTGGCCGTGGTCCTCACCCTGTACGACAGCCACCGGATCGGCGGTCCGCTCTACCGCTTCCGCGTGAACCTCAAGGCTGTGGGCGAGGGGGACCTGACCCTGGTGACCCGCCTGCGGGAGGGCGACGAACTCCAGCCCCTGACCGAGGCCATGAACGACATGACACGGGGTCTGCGCGAAAAGCTCCTGGCGGTTCACGAGGCGGCTCGGGAGCTGGAGGACTGGGCGGACGGCCTGGCAGGGGTGGACGAGGCGGACCGCACCCGGGCCGCCAAAGCCTGCGAGGGGCTGCGCCGGGCCCTCGGAGCGTTTCGGTTCGAGCCATGAGAAGACGCCTGGCCGCCGCACTGGCGGCCGTGATGGCCGCAGCGGCGGCAGGGACGGGGGGGGCCGCGTGGGCTGCGGACGACCCCCACGCCTTCCTTGCGGGGGTGGGCCAGTGCCTGCGGTGCCACGTGGACGTTCCCCGCCAGGGCGGGGCTCCGGGCGCCGCCCGGCTCCAGAAGGACGTGGTGAGCCTCTGCCTGGACTGCCATCGGGAAAAGGACCTCTCGACCCTCCACCCGGTGGACATCCGCCCCGGCGCCCGCGTTCCGGCGGACCTGCCCCTGGACGACCACGGCACCATCACCTGCGCCACCTGCCACGACCCCCACGGCCCCTACGAGGCCAACGAGCCCCACGTGGCCGAGGCCCTCTCCCGGCGCGTGCTCTCGCTGCTCACGGGCCGCAAGAAGTACCGCACCTTCTACCTGCGCCGCCAAAACGACAAGGGGCAGCTGTGCCTGGGGTGCCACGACCGTACCCAGCTCGCGACGGAAGGCTTCCACGTGCGGGAGGCGAGCCTGCTCGACCAGTACGTGGGGTCGGAGACCTGCAAGAGCTGCCATTACGAGGTCTACCGGGAGTGGGTCAGGACGCCCCACGCCCGCATGACCCGGGATGCGAAGGCCGATCCGGGCGCCGTGGCCGGCGACTTCGGCCCGGGCGCCCCGTTTTCCCGCGACGAGGTGCGCTACGTGCTGGGGAGCCACTGGACCCAGCGGTACGTGGTGGAAAAAGGGGGCAGGCTCATGGTCAAGGCCCCCATCTGGTCCCTGGTGCTCGGGGAGTGGGATACCACCTACTGGATCGACAAGCCCTGGACCCAGTACTGCCAGGGCTGTCACACCACGGGATTCGAGATGAAGGGGGAGCCGCGTTTCGCCGAACTGGGCGTCGGGTGCGAGGCGTGCCACGGCCCCGGCAGGGCCCACGCCCGCGGCGAGGCTCCCGCGTCCATCGTCAACCCCGCACGCCTGGACCCCGAGCGCCGGCTGATGGTGTGCCAATCGTGTCACACCACCGGCCACGACCGCACGGGTCAGTACCGCTACCCCCTGGGTTACCTGCCGGGGAAGGACCTGACCCGCTACTTCCGAGGCCTGCTTCCCAAGCCCGGCCAGGACAACGCAACCTTTGCCGGGGACGAGTCCTACGAGGACCGGCACCGCCAGTGGCTCTTCTGGGTAGACTCCTTCCTGGATGCCCGGGGCGTGACCTGCGACGTGTGCAAGAACTTCCGAAGCCAGCTCTCCCCCTCGGCCAAGCCCAAGATGTCGGTCTCGGAGTACTGTCTCACGTGCCACCGGAACGACTGGCCCGGAAACGAGCTCCATACGGGCCACCTGGAGCGGGCGGTGCACTGCCAGTCCTGCCACGTTCCCGGTGTAAACCGCAGCGGCACGGGCCACAGCATCCACGATCACAAGTTCCTGTTCGGGGAACCCCAGGGCCCCTCGGGTCTTTCCCCGCGGGAGGCGTGCACCCAGTGCCACCGGACCCTGGCCGCGACGGGGGGGTAGGGGGCGGGAGGGAGAAATCGGCGGGGGGGGGCCTGGGTCCAACCAGGGTGGTAGGCGGGGTCGGGGAGCCCTTCCGCTCCACCGCGCAATCCGCGGTGGTTCGAAGGGACCTCCCCCCAGGGAACGGGTGCGCGGAGCCGAACCTGTGTCCCCAGCGTGCCGCGGGTCGGTCGATGCGGTGCGCGGCTACGCTACAGGGCTCCCCGACCCCGCCCCAAGATTTGGTGGTGGATCCAAGGCCGGAACTCCCTTGCGCGGGGGGGTGGGGTTCCCTAGAGTACCAGGTTCGGATGCACCGGGGGGACTAGAGGAGATGGCGAGATGAGGAAGGGTGTTCTGGCGTTGTGCGTCGCCGCGGCGTTGCTCTGGGCCGGGGTGCCCCCCCAGGCCGGGGCCCTGTGCCTGGAAACCGGGGCCCCGGCCCCCGACTTCGTCCTGGAGGACATGGACGGGAACCCGGTCAAGCTCTCCGATCACCGGGGGAAGGTGGTGTTCCTGGCCTTCTGGGCGTCCTGGTGCCCCCGGTGCATGGAGGAGCTGGCCTTCCTCCAGGGGCTCTACACCGGACTCTCCAAGGACCTGGTGGTGCTGGCGGTCAACCAGGAGACCCAGAACCTCTCCAAGACCCACGTGGCCAGGATCAAGGAGGAGGTCGCGGGGCTGGGGATTCAGTTCCCCATCCTCCTGGACAAGGAGCTCTCGGTCTGGAAGTCCTACTGCATCAACGCGCTTCCCACGAGCGTGATCCTGGACCGTGAGGGCAACGTGCGGTTTGCCGAGCCCAACTATTATTGGGCCAGCCAGAAGAAGTTCCGGGCGGTGCTCGAAGAGCTGGGCGTCACGGCCCGCTGAGGGGGGCCGAGAAAGAGGATGGGGATGCGGGCACGGGACATCCTCCTTCGCGCCCTTGGGGCGGGGGCGCTTGCGCTCTGCCTTGGCGCGTGGTCGGGAGCCTTCGAAGGGGAGGGGGATGCCTTCCGATTGCGGGAGCCGGGGGAGGCCCTGCCCCAGGTGACCCTGGAGGACCTCTCGGGAGAGCGCCACGCCCTGGGGGACTCCGGCGCAGGGCCGGCGCTCTGGTTCTTCTGGTCGGTCTTCTGTCCGAACTGCAAGGAGGTCATGCCGGATCTGGCCCAGCTCCAGCGGGACTGGGGAAGCCGTGGGCTGCGGATCTGGGCCATCAACGTGGACGGGGACCGCTTCAGCAACGCCGTGCGCTCTTATGTGCGCGACGTGGAGCTGCCCTTTGCCGTGGTCTACGACCGCCTGGAGGGGGAGTATCTCGTGGCGGCCGATCCCCTGGGGGTGGCGAAGACGCCCACGCTCTACCTGGCCGGGGCGGACGGCCGCATTGCGCTGCGCCAGGTGATCGAAGTGGACTTCGAAGCGGTGACTCTCGCCCTTGGCAAGCTTGCTCCCTGACCCGGGGCCCTTCGCGGCGGCCGGGTTCTGGATGGCGCCCATGGCCGGGGTCACCGACGCGGCGTTTCGCGGGCGGCTGCGCCGCAACGGCTGCCGCCGGCTCTTTACCGAGATGGTCTCGGCCGCCGCCCTGGCGCGGGGCAACCGCCGGACCCTGGGCTATCTCGGCGTCCCGGACCCCGGGCCCGATCTCGGGGTGCAGCTCTTCGGGGCGGTGCCCGACGAGCTTGGGGCTGCGGCCGAGCTCGCCCAGGAGGCCGGCTTCCGCCACGTGGACCTCAACATGGGCTGCCCGGTGCGCAAGGTGATCCGCAGCGGGGCGGGGGCAGCCCTGATGACCGATCTGGTGCGGGCCGGGAGGTGTCTGGAGGCGCTTCGCCGGGTCGTACGGGGGACTCTCTCGGTGAAGATCCGGGCCGGCTGGGCAGAGGGAAGCATCAACTGCCTCGAGGCCGGGCGGCTGGCCGAGGGCCACGGCGTGGACCTCATCACCCTGCACCCCCGGACCCGAGCCCAGGGCTACGGGGGGCAGGCCGACTGGAGCCTGGTGCGCGCCCTCGCCGCCCAGGTCTCGGTGCCGGTGGTGGGCAACGGAGACCTGGGCTCGGCCGAGGAGGCCCTGGCCCGGCTGCGCCAATGCGGGTGCGCCGGCGTGATGATCGGCCGGGCGGCCCTGGCTGCCCCCTGGATCTTCCGCCAGGCGGAGCTCCTGGCCCGTGGCTGCGCCGCCGGGCCTCCCCCGAGCCCGAGGGAGATCGGCGAGGATCTCTGCGCGCAGATCGACGACCTGGTGCGGTGGAAGGGGGCACGGGTGGCGGCCCTCGAGATGCGCAAGTTTGCCGCCTGGGGCGCTCGAGGGCTGCCGGGGGCGGCGGAGTTTCGCCGCAACATCCAAGAAGCCCCGGACGTCGCGGCCTTGCGGCGCGCGGTCGAGGCGTTTTTCGGTGGGGCCGGCGCGGTGCGGGCCGGAGAGAACCGGGAGAGGACGGTGGAGCGTGTCGGAGTTGCCGGGAGCGCCTGAGCCGGTCCTAGCGGTGAGCCCGAGCCCGTGCTTGCGGCGCAGACTGCGCGAAGCCCTCGTGCCGGCGGGCGTCGCGGTGGAGGAGGTTTCCGGCGCCGCAGAGCTTGCCAAGCACCGGCGACAGCGCCCGTTCCTCGTGTGCATCGTCGATGCCCGAGGGCCCGGTGCGGCTGCCGAGGCCCAGGGTTGCCACGCGTCGCGGCCCGCCGAGCGATACGTGTTCATCCTGAACGGCGCGCAGCGGGGGGGCGAGGAGTTGGTGCCCGAGAGCCGCAGCCCCTTTGGGTTCCTGCGGGAGCCCTTCGGGGGGGAGGAAGTGAGGGCCTGGGCTCGCCGGGCCGCCGCCGAGGCGAGGCTCCTGCGGGGGGAGTGCTCCCTGGAGGACCTGCTCCACGGGCGCTTTCGCGCCTTCCTGAGCAACCTCGGTCCCCAGGGCCCCACGTGCATGCACGGACTCGTGCTGGAGCGGGTGGAGCGTCCGCTGCTGCGGGCGGTGCTGGAGTGGACCGGGGGCAACCAGACCCGGGCTTCGGAGGTGCTGGGCATCCACCGCAACACCCTGCGGGCCAAGATCCGTGCCCTGGGGATCGATCCCTCCCGGTTCGGACCGGGGTAGCGGGGGCGGATCGGGGGTCAGGGATCAGGGAGCGGCGGGCAGGGATCAGGTGCTGGCGCGGCTGTGCCTCCGTCCGCCGAGGCCGGCGGGCCGGGGGCCTCCCCTCCGGCGGCGCAGGATCCCGTGAGCTTCGAGGTGGTCCGTGGCATCCCAGGGGAGGGAGGGGAAGGGCATCCTGTGCCCGCCAGGGCATTGCCAAAGCCGCCTGCCCCGCCTCCGGGGAGACCCCCGGCCCGCCCCCAGACGTTCCACTGCAAGCCGTAGGGTGGGTCAAGCAAAGCGGGCCCACCCTGGACGGGGAGCTCCGGGGAGAAACTTGACGCACCGTTCAAGATCTCAGGAGCTCAAGGATCTCTAGGGGTCCCCAGCCTGCTGGCCGCTGGCCGCCGACCGCGGCCCGCCCGCGTCGGCTTCCCACACGCACACCCGGTTTCGGCCTTCGCTCTTCGCCTGATACAGCGCCCAGTCCGCCCGTTCCAGGAGCTCCAGGGGGCTCGCCGCGTCCTCGGGGCAGCACGCAACCCCCACGCTGGCGGTCAGGCGGCCTCCGGGCAGGGCCGCCGCACCCTCGAACGTCGCGGCCTCTACGACGCGCCGCAGCTTCTCCGCCACGAACCGGCCCTTTTCCCGCTCCGTGCGGGGCAGCAGGATCACGAACTCCTCGCCTCCGTAGCGCGCCACCGTGTCGATCCCCCGGGTGTTCTTGAGCAGGAGCCCCGCGAGGCGGCGAAGCGCCGCGTCTCCCGTGAGGTGGTCGTTGCCGTCGTTGAGAAGCTTGAAGTGGTCGAGATCCAGGAGCAGCACGGCAAGCGGGCTCCCGTGCCGGTCCGCGTCCACGCACTCGGCTTCGAGGCGGCCCAGGAGGTGGCGGCGGTTGAAGAGCCCGGTGAGCTCGTCGCGCACCGAGAGCTCCTTCATTGCCTCGTAGAGCCGCGCGTTGGCCAGGGCGACGGCTGCCGTGTCGGCGAAGATGTGCAGGACCGCGAGCGCCTCCTCGGACATGGGCTCCCCCGGTCCTGCCGTCTCGGCCGTCACCGTGCCCACCACTGCGCCGCCTGCCACCAGGGGTACCTTTACGAAGGGATGGCGGTGCAGCTGCCCCAGGGAGGTGTCCCGCACGTCCGGATGGTCCGCGGGCGCGTCGGCCCGCAGCACCTCGCCCCGCTGGAGCACCGTGCGGATCCACGGTTGGGCCCCGGCGTCCCGCAGCATCCAGCGGATGCCGCGGGCTGTGCCGGGGTGGTCCGCAGGCCCGAGCTCTTCTCTCACCTCTTCCCACTTGCCGCAGTGGTCCACCAGCCCCACGAGGACCCGGGGGAATCCCAGGGCTTCCTGGACGTTGCGGGCGAGCTGCGCCGCGATCTCTCCCGGGTCGAGGGTGGCGGCCAGTGCCCGGGCGAGGCGACTGACGGCCTCGAGCTCCCGGTTCCTGCGCTCCAGGATCTCCTTTTCGAAGAGGAGCTGCTCCTTTTGGGCTTCCAGGGCACGATTGAGGTCCAGGATCTCGCGGAAGGTCTCCCGGTTCTCGATCGCTTCCCCCAGCGCCCGGAGAAACTCCGCGGCCGGGAGGGGCTCGGTCAGGTACTCGAATGCCCCGTGCTTGAGGTAGTAGAGCGCCTCCTGGGGGTCGGGGGCGGCGGTGACCGGCAGGTACGTAGCCTGGGGAGCCAGCTCCCGGAGGGCGGCGAGGACCTCCGCAGGGCCCAGGGGGCGCAGGTCCTCCGCGCGGAAGGCCACCACGTCCCACCCCCGGTCCGCGGCCGGCACCTCGATCCCCTGGAGAGACGGCGCCTGCTCCACGGTCAGCAGCCCCTGGGCCACCCGTTGCCCCGTGCGGGGAAACCAGGGCGCCGGCCTGGAGACGATCAGCAGGTTGCGGACGGGATCAGGCATGCTCGCGGGCAGGGGGCGGGGGTAGGCCGATGTCGCGGATCTCGCGGATCTTCCCCTCGATTTCCTGGATCACCCCCTCCAGGTGCTCCTGCTCGCGCCGGTCTTCCAGAATCTCCGCCTCCTTCAAGGCGCGGCGCTTCTTCTCCAAGAGGGACTGGAGCTTGAGCAGGGATTTGCGCAGCTCCCGGTTGATGGCATCGAGCTCTTCGCGAAACGAAGGGGAGTGAACCACGGTGCCCTCCTCTGTGTGCGGTGGGAAGGCACGCTACCACACGCTGCCGGAGTGAACAACGACTTTCCCCGGTCTTTCCGCGGCCGTGGGCGGTTCTTGACTCCCCTCGGGGGGTGCCCTATAGTCCAGCCGGCCCTCTTGAAGTCGGTCAGGGGGACACGAAATCGAGGCCCTCCCATGGAGATCTGGATCCGAAACGACCGCCCGGGAGCAGGAGTCGGCGAGGAGCTGCTGCGGCGGCGACTGGCGAAGGTGCTGAGCGCCCTGGGCTGCGGCGAGGCCGAGCTCTCCGTGTGGCTGTGCGACGACCCCACGATCCGCGATCTCCACCGGGAATACCTGGGGAAGGACACGCCCACCAACGTCATCAGCTTTGCCCAGCGGGATGGGGAGTTTGGCGACGTGGAGCCCGAGGTGCTCGGCGACGTGGTCGTGAGCGTGGACACGGCGGGGCGCGACGCCGAGGAGGCCGGAGAAGCGTTGGAGGACGAAGTCGCGTACCTGTGCATCCACGGAATCCTCCACCTGATGGGTTACGATCACGAGGGGGCCGAGGCCGCCCGCGCCCCGGAGATGGAGGCCCGGGAGGCCGAGCTCTTCCGCCTGGCCCTCGATGAAGCCTGACACCTGGCTACGCACCCTGAACTGTGCCGTGGAGGGGGTTCTCTACGGGGTCCGCACCCAGCGCCACGTGCGCTGGCACTCCGTGGCCTGTCTCGCCGTCCTGGTCGTGGCGCCCCGACTGGGAGTCACCCCGGGGGAGTTCGCCCTCCTGTGCCTGGCGGCAGCGCTGGTCCTGGTCGCCGAGCTGGCCAATACCGCGGTGGAGGCCGCCGTGGACCTGGCCTGTCCCGAGTATCATCCCCTGGCCCGCGCCGCCAAGGACGTGGCGGCGGGGGCGGTGCTGGTCGCCGCCTTCGCTGCGGCCGCCGTGGGGTGGGTCGTGCTGGCTCCGGCGGCCGGGTCCAACGGCGCGGCGCTCCTGGGCAAGCTCAACGCGGCGCGGCCGCTCGTCCTGGCGGCATCGCTCCTGGCGGTGCTGGTGGTGGTGGTGCTGGTAAAGGGGGCGGTGGGCCGGGGTCGCGCCCTGCGCGGAGGGTTTCCCTCCGGCCACGCTGCGGTCTCCTTTGCCGTGGCGGTCCTGCTCACCCTGCACACCGAGGACGCCATCGTCGGCGTGCTCGCCGGCATCCTGGCGCTCATGGTGAGCCACAGCCGGCTCCTGCACGGCATCCATACCCGTTGGGAGGTGGGGGCGGGCGCCGCCCTCGGGACCCTCCTGGGCGCCGGTCTCTTCTGGCTGCTCCACTGAGACGGCCCGTCCACCCTCACCCCAGGCCCCTCTCCCATCGAGGGAGAGGGGCTTCAGGGAGAGGGATTTTCTTGATAGGAGGAACATGGGCAGGGAAGACGAGGGCTCCTTTTGGGCCCGGTTCGGGAAGTTCCTGGGGCGCCGATCGCGGCCGAAGCGGGACGTGGTCAGGGAGATGGAGGAGCTCATCGAGGCCGGCACCGCCGAGGGGCTCCTCAACGAGGAAGAGGAGGACATGCTCCTGTCCGTCCTCTCCTTCCGCAAGACCCTCGTGCGGGAGGTGGCCGTTCCCCGCACCGAGATGGTGTGCGTCGAGGTGGATGCCTCCCTGGAGGAGCTCGCCCGCACCATGGTGGAGGAGGGGCACTCCCGAGTTCCCGTGTACGAGGGAGACGTGGACCACGTGGTGGGTTTTGTGACGGCCCGCGACGTTCTTCACTTCTGGGGAGTCCCTCCGCCGTATCCTCCCCTGCGCAAGCTCCTGCGCCCCGCCTACTTCGTTCCCGAGACCATGAGCCTGGAGGCCCTGCTCGGAGAGTTTCGCCGCCGCCGCCTCCACCTGGCCATCGCGGTGGACGAGTACGGGGGAGTCTCGGGCCTGGCGACCCTGGAGGACGTGCTCGAAGAAATCGTGGGGGACATCCAGGACGAGTACGACGAGGAGGACGCGGAGATCCGGGAAGCCGGAGACGGCCTGCGGGTGGACGCCCGCACCGAGCTCGAGAAGCTCGAGGAGCGCCTGGGGATCGAGTTCGGGGAGGACGTGGAGTACGAGACGGTGGGAGGACTCGTCTTTCACGCCCTCGGGCGCGTTCCCAAGCCGGGAGAGACGTTTCGCTATCACGGACTGGAGATTGCCGTGGCGGATGCCGATAAGAGGCGGGTCAAGGAAGTGAAGATCCGAAAACTCGCCCAGCGGGATGTCCATGGCGCGGCAGACGAGAGCCCAGCCCCCCCCTGACCTTCCCCTCGCGGCCGTCGCCCGCACTCCGGGCGAGGTCGCCGACCTCGTGCGCCGGCTCGCCGAGGTGGGCCAGACGGCCGTGCCCCTCGACGTGGAAGAGGCCCTCGACGGGAAGGCGAGCGTGGCGGTGGTGGACCCCCAGGGCTGGGAAGACTCCTGCCGGCGCGCGCTCTCCACCTACGAGCTCCGGCAGGCGTGCCCGCCGGCGGTCCTGCTGACGGGGTCGGACCCCCTGGCGCTCCACCGGATCGAACCCACCCACGGGTTTCTCGACCTATCCCTGGAGCATCGCGAGGTGGCGGCGACCGTATCCCGGGCCCGGCGGGCTCGGGAGCGCTTCGCGGCCTGCTGGCCGGAGCCCCTGTCGGATCTGCCCCGGCAAGAGCGCGCCCGCATCGCCGCCCTCCTCGAGGCGGGCACGGGTCTCGAGATCCGTTCGGACCGGGAGGGGGCGTTCCTCCAGGCGGTGCGCACCCGCATGGTGGGGGGGCTCTTCCCGACGGCCCGCGAGTACACCGGAGCGGTCGCCCGTAACGGCGCCGAGGTCGCGGCCCTGGCGGCGCTGCTCTCGGTGGGAGAGACGTATTTCTGGCGCTACTCGGGTCAGTTCCTGGCGCTCCAGGCCTTGCTCGTGCCCTCCCTTCCGCTCGCCCCGAGGGGTGCTCCCAGCCCCCTGCGCATCTGGTCCGCGGGGTGCGCCACGGGGGAAGAGGCCTACTCGCTTGCCATCGCGTGCCTGGAAGCGGTCGGGCCGGGGGGTGAGGTGGAGGTGGTGGGAACGGATCTGAATCCGGCGTTTCTCGCCCAGGCCCGCGCGGGCATCTACCGGGAGCGTTCTTTGCGCAACCTCCCCGTCCACCTGCGGCGCAAGTACCTGGAGCTCCACCCGGGGGGCGCCCGGGTGGCCCAGGCCCTGGGGCGGCGGGTGCGCTTCGACCGCCTCAACCTGGGAGGGGGTGAGCTGGCTCCCTGGGCTGCGGCCAACGGCCCGTTCCACGCCATCTTCTGCCGCAATACCCTCATCTACCTCAGCCGGGGCGCCGCCGAGCGCATCGTTGGCGTCTTCGAGGGGGCTCTCTCGCCGGGCGGGGGGCTCTTCCTGGGGGCTTCCGAGAGTCTGCTCAGCCGGTGCCCGGCCCTGGAGGTGAGCCGGGGGATGGGGAGCTTCTTCTACCGCAAGGCCGCCGCGGTCCCCGCAGCCGCTTCCCCTCCTCCCGCGGCCGCGAGTTCGGGCGGCGCCGCGGGGGAGCTGGCGGCCGAGCTCTACGGCGCGGGCCTCGCGGCCCTGGACGGGGAGGAGGTGGAGGGCGCGCGCCGCGCGTTCCAGGAGCTCGTGGGCCGATGCCCCGGCGACGCCCGGGGCCATGGGGGCCTGGCCATCCTCCTGGCCAACGAGGGCCGGGAGGCGGAGGCGGAGGCGCACTTGCAGGAGGCGGCCCGGCGCCGGCCGATCCTGCCGGAGGTCCCCTATCTGCGGGGCCTCCTGGCGGAGCGGCGGGGCGACGAGCTGGCGGCGCTGCGCCACTACCGGGAGGCCCTGGCCACCGCCCCCGACTTCTTCATGGCCCACCTGAACCGCGCCTGGATCCTGCGCCGGCTGGGACGCCACGAGAGCTTTGCCGAGGAGCTGCGCTGTGCCCTGGCGATCCTCAAGACCCGTCCCCGGGTGGCGTCGTGGCTCACCGGGGGGATGGGGCGCGAGGGGCTCCTGAGCCTGGTCGCCGAGTCCCTGGCGGGAGCGGCCGGCGCGTGACCCGGGGTCGCGAATCCACACGGGGAGCCCCCCACGATTCACCGCCTCGGTGGCGAGCGGGGTCCGGGAGCCCCTGCGCTCCGCCCCGCAATCCGCGATGTTTGGAGGGAGCGTCTCCGGGGGAGCAGGTGCGCCGAGCGTCAGCGGTTTCGATCGGGGTGTCGTGGATCGGTCGAGGCGGTGCGGGGCTGCGCTCCGGGGCTCCCGGACCCCGCCCCAGAATCTTGGGGGTGGATTCTGGCCCCTTGCCCCCGAGCATCAGGAGGATGACGTCCCGTGACCGGCGGTGAGGGAACAGGGATCCAGGAGTGGCTGTCCCGGGTTCGGGGCGAGTACTGGGAGCAGCTCGGCCGGGCGCCGCAGGCCCCGGAGGCCGCGGCCGGTGCGTGGGTCCTGTTTCGGCTCTGCGGACGGCGGATGGCCCTGGAGGCCTCCCTGTGCCGGGCGGTGGTGCGCCGGCCCCGCGCGGCGCGCCTTCCGGGCCTGCCGCCCTGGATTCTGGGGGTCGCGGGCATCCGCGGCGAGGTGGTCTCCCTTACCGATCCGGCCGAGTACCTGGGGCTGCGCAGCGGGCGGCCTGCCGGGGACGGGTTCGTCCTGGTGGTGGCGGACGGGGCGGTAAAGGCCGGCCTCTGGGTCGACGGGGTCGCCGACGTGGCCCCGATTCCCCCCGGCGCGGTGGTCCCGGTGGACGCGCCCTGGCCCGGGTGCCCGCCCGGGGCGTTTCTGGGGCACTGGTCCGGGCCCGACCCGGAACAGCCGGTGCTCCTGCTCGACGGCCGCCGCTACCTGGCCGAGACCGCAGCGGGGGCCCCGGATCAGGATTGAGACAGCGGGACCGCGGGGCTTCGCGGTCTCGGGAGGAGACGAGCCATGGTGCACGCCGTCCGAAAGAGCCTCGCCCGAAAGATCCTCCTGGCCACCGCCGGCACCATGGCGGTGCTGCTGGGCCTCCTGAGCTGGACGACGGGCCGGGACCACCGGGACACCGTCCAGGCGCTGGAGCGCCGCACCAACACGAGCTTCTCGGCTTTCGTGTACAACACGCTGCTGGTCTCCATGATGGACGAGAGCAAGGAGAACCTGCAGCGCATCCTCGAGAATGCCGTGGGGTCCGAGGGCATCCACTCGGTGCAGCTGGTGGGTCCCGACGGAAACGTCCTCTACAGCGGCCGTGCGGCCGAGCGAGGCCGCCGCGCCGCCGACCCCCTGGTGCTGGACCTGGCGGAGCGTGCCCGCGCCTCCTCGGACCCCCTCGAGGTGCGGCGCGGCGGGATCGTCTTCAACGGGGTGCCGCTGCACAACCCCGTGCAGGGTCCCTGCTACGCGTGCCACGCCGGGGACGGACCCTACCTCGGGGCCATTGTCATGGGGTTCGACCTCTCGGAGTTCGGGAAGAGGATCGACGCGAGCCGGCGGCGCCAGTGGGTAGGACTGGGCATCGCGATGGTGTCGGTGGTGGGGGTGGTCTACCTGTGCCTCCAGTTTCTGGTGCTCAAGCCCCTCTTCCGGGTGGTGGACGGCACCCAGCGCATCGCCCACGGGGATCTCTCCCAGCCCGTGGCCGTCGGCGGCGCCGACGAGATGGCGCAACTGGCCGGCCACGTCAACACGTTGCGGGCTCACCTGCGCGAGAGCATCGAACAGTCGTCGGCCGTGGCCGAGGCCCTGGCCACCGCCGTGGAGGAGCTGGACCGCTCCAGCGAGAACCTCGTCTCGGTGGCCGTGGAGCAGTCCAGCGGCGCGGCGGAGCAGGCCTCCGCCGTACAGGAGGCCACCACCACGGCGGAAGAGATCGCGGCCACCTCCAATGAGATCTCCGCCAACGTGGAGAGCGTGGAACAGGTCGCCGAGGAGACCTACGGCGCGAGCGTCCGGGGGAGGGAGGCGGTACGCCTGGCCGTGAACGGCATGGGGGAGGTGAAGGAGCAGGTCCGGGCCATTGCCGACGCCATGCTGGGGCTGGGAAAGCGCAGCCAGAAGATCGGCGGCATCGTCGACATCATCGACGAGATCAGCGAGCAGACCCACCTCTTGGCCCTCAACGCCGCCATCGAGGCCGCCGGAGCCGGGGAGCACGGCAAGCGGTTCAGCGTGGTCGCCGCGGAGATCCGCCGCCTGGCCGAGCGCACGGTGGAGGCCACCACCCAGATCAAGACCCTGATCGAGGAGATCCAAGACTCCACCAACGATACCGTCCTGGCCACCGAGCGGGGCACCGCCATCGTCATGGACGGAGCCGGCAGGGTGGACAAGATCGGCGAGAGCCTCGAGGGGATCCTGGCCCTGGTGCGCCAGACCAAGGAGTCCACCAAGGAAATCACCGTGGCCACCCAGCAGCAGGCCACGGCGGGGGAGCAGCTCGTGCTGACCATCACCGACATCAACGAGGTGGCGGTCCAGGTCAACCGATCCGCCGAGCACGTGGAGAAGGCGGTCATCCGGCTCAAGGAGCTCGCCCGCAAGCTCAAGGACCTGGCCGAGGCGAATCGCTCGATCCGGAGGTTCACCGTCTAGGCGATGGCACCCCAGCGCAAGTACCTGGCGCTCTTCCTCGAGGAGGGCACGGAGATCCTGTCCCGGCTGGGGCAGGCGATCCTGCGCCTGGAGGAGCTGCCCGGGGACCGGAAGGCCCTGCAAGAGGCCCTGCGCTGCGCCCATACCCTGAAGGGCGGAGCCAAGATGGTGGGGCTGGCCCACGTCAGCCAGACGGCCCACGAGATGGAAACGGCCCTGCAGGAGGCCGGAGGGGGCGGCGGCGCGCTGGACGCGGCACAGGCCACGCGCCTCCTGGGGTTCCTGGACCAGGTCCGGGCCGCCCTCGAGCGGCTGGCCGAGGGCAACGAGGGGGAGGTGGTCGCCCCGGCCGGTCCGCCTCCTGCCGCCCCTCCTTCGCCCCGCCATCCCCGGCCCTCGGCCGAGACACCCGGGGAAGAGCGCCGGCTGGGAGCCGACCGGGTCCGGGTAGCGGTGGAGAAGCTCGACGAGCTCCAAAACCTGGTGGACGATCTCTCCCTCCAGCGGGCACGCCTCCTGGACTGGGGAAGGAAGCTGCGCCAGGGGCTCGGTCCCCTGGAGAAGCTTGCCTCGGCGGAGGACCCCTCCGTGGGCCCGGGCGCCGCCCTGGCTGCCCCCGCCCTGCGCGCGCTCCGGTTCCTCGCCCAGGGCCGGCTTCGGGAGCTCCTCGAGGACCTGCACCGGCTCGACCAGGTCGGGGCGGAGATCCAGTCCCAGGTGTTCGAGCTGCGCATGGTTCCCCTGGCCGAGGTCCTGGACGGGTACCAGCGGCTGGTGCGGGACTTGGGCCGGGAGCTGGGGAAGGACGTGACCCTCACGGTGGACGGCCGGTTCACGGAGATGGACAAGCGCCTCATGGAGGCGATCCAGGGGCCGCTGACCCACTTGGTGCGCAACGCCGTGGATCATGGGGTGGAGACGCCCGCCGAGCGGCGCGCGGCGGGCAAGGGGCCGGCCGGAAGGATCGTCATCCGGGCCTACCACAAGGGCAGCGCCGTGGTGATCGAGGTGGAGGACGACGGCCGCGGCCTGGTTCCGGCGGAGATCCGCGCCGCGGCGGTGCGCAAGGGACTCCTGGGCGAAGAGGAGGCCGGCGCCCTGGGGGACGGGGAGGTCCTGTACCTCTTGTGCGAGCCCGGGCTCACCACCCGCAGGCAGGTCTCCGAGGTCTCCGGCCGGGGCGTCGGGCTCGACGTGGTGAAGGTCCAGGTGGAGAAGCTCAAGGGATCCCTGGTCATCCAGAGCGAGGAGGGGCGCTACACCCGATTCCGGCTCTACCTTCCCCTGTCCATCTCCAGCCTCTCGGTCCTGGTGGTGCGTGCCGGTCGGGAGTCCTACGCGATCCCCTCCCTGTTCGTGGACCGGTGCGTAGGAACCTCGGCCCGCGAGCTGGGCCGCCGCGACGGCACCTGGCCCTACGGCGACCGGGTCCTGCCGGTGGTGAGCCTTGCGCGGGCGCTGGGGGGGGAAGCCGAGGCCGCGGAGACCGTCTTCCTGGTCGCCGTGCGGTTTCGCGGGCGCCACATGCTCCTCCAGGTGGACGAGCTCAAGGAGGAGCGCGAGGTGGTGCTCAAAGCCCTGGGAAGCCACCTGCGGGAGGTTCCCTACGTACTGGGAGCTTCGTTCCTGGCCGACGGGCCCCCGGTGCCGGTGATCAACGTGGTGGACCTGCACGCCCGCTGGGGCGCGCTGGAGGGCGCGTGCCGGTACCGTCCGGGGGCAGCGCTACGGCCGATCCTGGTGCTCGTGGTGGACGACTCGGTGACGACCCGGCACATGGAGCAGAACCTCCTCGAGCACATGGGGTACACCGTGCTGACGGCGGCCGACGGCCTGGAGGCCTGGAGAATTCTCGAACAGCGACCCGTGGACGCGGTGCTCACCGACGTGGAGATGCCCGGAATGGACGGCCTGGAGCTCACCCGAAGGATCCGCTCCCGCGGCGACTTGGACCGATTGCCCGTGATCGCGGTCTCCAACCGCACGGCAGAGGCGGATCTCGAGGCGGGCTACCTCGCGGGAGTCGATGCCTACCTGCGCAAGGACCGCTTCAGCCAGCGGGAGCTCGGGGCAACCCTGGGGGGACTCCTGACCGGGGGCGCCCGCGCCCAGAGAGGGGTGGCCCCGTGATCCGGGTGCTCGTGGTGGACGATTCCCGGCTGGTGCGCACCGTGCTGCGGGAGATCCTCGAGGCAGACCCGGAGATCCGCGTGGAGGCGGAGGCGGAAAACGGCCTGGACGGGGTGGAGAAGTGCGTGGCCCTGGGCCCAGACGTCGTCCTGATGGACGTCCAGATGCCGGTGATGGGGGGCCTGGAGGCGGTGGAGCGGATCATGCGGGAGCGCCCCACCCCCGTCATCGTGCTCAGCGCCACGGTCCACCCGGGAGAGGTGGGGAGCGCCTTTCGGGCCGTGCGAGCCGGGGCGTTCGAGGCCCTGCCCAAGCCTGCGGATCTCGCGGCCCTGGACTCTCGGGCGCCTGCGGCCGAGGACCTTCGGGCCCGCGTCAAGCTCTATGCTCAGGTGGGCCGCAGGAGGGGCTGGGGCAACGCAGAGGCGGTAGCCCCGCGCCCCCTGAAGCTGCCCTCGTCCTCCCGGCGGGTGGTGGCCATCGGGGCCTCGGCGGGAGGACCCCGCACCGTGCAGGCCGTGCTGGCGGCGCTGCCCCCTGCGTTTCCCTGTCCCATCCTCCTGGTGCAGCACATCAGCGCGGGGTTCACCCGGGGGTTCTCGGAGTGGCTCGGCCGGGAGATCGCCCTGCCCGTGCGCGTGGTCGAGAAGGAGGAGAGCCCGCTGCGGCCGTCGGTGTACCTGGCCGTGGACGGGCACCACCTCCTGGTGCGCGGCGGCGCGGCGGTGGTCGGGAGAGGTCCGCCGGAGAACGGGTGCCGCCCTTCGGTGGACGTCTTGTTCCGGAGCCTCGCGGAAGGGTATGGTAATCAGGCCATCGGGGTGGTCCTGACCGGCATGGGGCGCGACGGCGCCCGGGGTGCCCTGGCGATCCGGGAGGCCGGAGGAGAGGTGCTGGTGCAGGACGAGCACACCAGCGCCATCTTCGGCATGCCCCGGGCCGCCATCGAGATCGGCGCGGCTACCCGGGTCGTTCCGGCTCCGGAGATGCCCCGGGCGCTCGCCGAGGCGGTCTCCCGGGTCGCGGGGAGCGCAGGAGAAGGCACGAGATGAGCGCTGCCCCGAGCCCGGCCCCCGACATCCTGGTGGTGGACGACAGCCGCATCGTCCGGGAGATGGTCACCGACGTGCTCCGGGCCCAGGGGTACGCCGTGCGCCAGGCCCACGATGGGCGCCAGGCCCTGGACATGGCCATCGAGCAGACCCCGGACCTGGTCCTGCTCGACGTGATGATGCCCGAGCTCGACGGATACGAGGTCTGCCGGCGGCTGCGCCAGATGCCCGATTACGTCCCCGTGCTCATGCTCACCACCAAGGGGGCCCTGGACGACGTGGTGCGGGGGCTGGAGGCGGGCGCCGACGACTACGTGGACAAGACCTGCGAGCACGAGGAGCTCTTGGCCCGGGTGCGCAGCCTGCTGCGCATCCGCACCCTCCAGAAGCGCCTCTACTCCCAGAACCAGGAGCTGGAGGCGAAAAACCAGCAGCTCGAAGCCCTCACCGAGCAGCTCGACGCCCTCAACCGGGAGCTCCAGCTCCTCTCGGTCACCGACGGGCTCACACGGGCCTACAACCATCGCCACTTCCAGGAGCGCCTGAAGAGCGAGTTCGCGCGGGCCAAGCGCCACGGCGAGCCCCTGAGCTGCGTGCTCATCGACCTGGACCACTTCAAGGCGGTCAACGACGCCTGGGGGCACCCCGTGGGGGACCGGGTCCTGGTGCGGCTCGTGGAGCTCTTCAAGGAGGGCATCCGGGGCGAGGACCTGGTGGCCCGTTACGGGGGAGAGGAGTTCGCCCTGCTCCTGCCCCGGACCGCGGCCGACCACGCGGTGCGCCTGGTGGAGCGCCTTCGGGAACGGGTGGAGCGCGAGCGCCTGAACATCACCCGCGACCTCGAGGTGCGCTGCACCATCAGCGCGGGAGTGGCCGAGTTCGGCCCTGGGACCCCGATTCAGGAAGCCGAGGAGCTCCTCCAGGCTGCCGATGCCGCCCTCTACCGCGCCAAGGGAAATGGACGAAACCGCGTCGAAGTGGCGTGACCCGGTCCCGTGGGGGCTGGCCCTCTGGGGAGCCCTCGTCGCCGCGCTCGCGTTCCCCCCGGCCCCCGTCTGGCCCCTGGTCTTCCTCGCCCCCGCACCGCTCTGGGCCCTGAGCGTGGGCGTGCCGTG
>JBFLZB010000020.1:38273-39517 GCA_040756475.1 Thermodesulfobacteriota bacterium | reverse complement strand
GCAGGGGTCAGGGGTCAGGGGCTGGGGGTCGGAACGGAAATAGGCGCCAGGGGTCGGGGGCTGGGGGGTGGGAGGGGAGGAAGGGTCGGGAGGGGCGGTCTGCCGCCCTGCTGCCTCGCCTCCGTGCCCCGGCGTTCGCCCCATCGCGTTGCCTCCCCGTAGGTCTGACCCTTGTACAGGCTGGCCGGGGGGCGGGTCAAGGGGGGGGACTCTCCGGACGCGCGCCCTTGAGGGACCGGCGCGGTGTGGTTTCCTTTCCGAAGCTTGCGCCTATTCCCCTACCCTCGTCAGTGCCTCGTCCAGCACCCGGCGGGAGAGGTACATCCCGGCTCGAAGCAGATCCTCGAGCACCGGTCTCGCGGCGGGGACCAGGCCCCGACGCTTGGCAACCAAGACAATACCCAATGTACCGCGGACGGGAATGCCGAGGCTCGAAGCGCACTTCCGGCCGGCGAGGTCGTCGATCACAGCAACGCGACGTGGATTCCGCTCGCACAGGGCGAGCACAGCCGACTCCCCTGGTCCGAGGCCCCACTGGAGGATCGCCTCGGAGGGCGCAGGTGCCGGGACCACCTGGAGCCACAGCTCGCTCGTCAAAGCTGCCGAGGTTGGATCTCGGGGCCCGCGGCGCCGGATCTCCGCGGCTACGGGCTCGGGAACGAGCACCCCTCCCACGACAGCCCGGAGCAACTCGAGGTGCCCTCCCCGCGAGAAGAAGATGAGGGGAGACGCGTTGAAAACGGCCGTCTCAGCCACGGGCAAGCTCGCGATCCAGGTCCTCGAGATCCACCCGGAATGATTCCGCCCCACTCCTGACCAAAGCCAGGAGAAAGTCGGTCCGGTCCAGACCCGCGACCCGGGCGGCAATCTCCTGAGATACCTTTCCCTGCTCGTACCACGTCACGGCAGCCGCCAGCCGCACTTCACGGCCGAGACCGTCCGGGCTCGTTTTCAGAGCCGCCAGAAGACCTTCCGGAAGATCCACGCAGACCTGCATGATCTAGCCTCCTCCGTGATTCCTGCGGAGATTCGAGTGGTTCACGGCCTGGCACCCCTTTCGGCGGCGCAGGCGTCGTCTCAGTTACAAACGCCGGAACGCCGGGGCCGTTCATGCCATCCCACCCATCCAGACACACGGAGGAGTCTAGGGGATGCAGTTCACGTTGGCAACGACGGCTCCGTGGAATGGGGCGGAGGAGGAACGTTGGTGCTGGAGGTGAACGGCCGCCGGAGCAGCCGCTCAA
>JBFLZB010000020.1:14627-38173 GCA_040756475.1 Thermodesulfobacteriota bacterium | reverse complement strand
GCGCCATCACTCGGCAAGCAGGAAGTAACGCAGCGGCACGCACACGATCCCGTCGGCGAACGAGCAGTCCAGCTCCCGCGTGATGACCACGCCGAAGTCGACCGCGTACTTGCGCATGAAGTGGCGCAGTCCGCCGCGGCTCGCGCCCGTCGGGCGGTACTTGACCTCGATGGGCAGGTGGCGGTCGCCCCCGTGGGTCACCACGAAATCCACCTCGGTCGTCTTCTCCCGGTAGTACGAGACCTCGATGGCCTCGGACCACCGGGCAAGCTCGTTGGCCACCAGATTCTCGGCATACAGGCCCATG
Organism: Thermodesulfobacteriota bacterium; assembly: GCA_040756475.1. NCBI lineage: Bacteria > Pseudomonadati > Thermodesulfobacteriota > Thermodesulfobacteriota bacterium. The sequence goes on along the minus strand of JBFLZB010000020.1, from coordinate 37,866 downwards.
GTGCGCGGGTCGGCCTTGTAGTCCTCCCAGGTCTTGAGGACGGCGTTGCGCAGGGCGAGGTCCACTGGATAGCACTTGATGTTGCCCTGCCGCGCCCGAAGCGGTTTGTGGGTGAACTTGCGGACACGAAGGATGAGATCGGTCATCTCGAGGCGGGGGAGGTTGTCTTCGACCACGCGGCGCTCCACCCCTAACCTCCTTCGCCACCTGCGACATGTTGATCTCGGCGCCGGGGTGAGCGAGCAGGTAGACGAAGAAGCGCAGTACGTTCTCGGGCTTTCGGTACTGGGTGAGGGCCATCAGGTCTTCGTAGAGCACCTTGCGGACCTGCTGCTCCATCAGGTACTCCATCTTCCGCACCGGATCGGGGAGGTCCCAGACCTCGGGGAAGCCGCCCTCGCGGCAGTAGGAGACGACCGCCTGGTTGATCCTGCGCACGTAGGGCGAAAGGGCGCGACCCAGCGCCCGGAGGTGGTCGACCACCTGCTTTCCGTCTCCGGAGAGCAGCAGGGCGCGAAGCCCCCGGTGTTCGTCGAGGAGTCCTGCCAGCTCCGGTTCCGACGCAAGCTGGAACAGCGCGTATTCCCGAAAACGGAAGGGCAGAAGGTGACGGCCCTTGATGCGCCCGAGCAAGCTCTCCTGGCTGCTCCGAAAGATGGGGGAAGACGCGGACCCGGACACCACGAAGCGGATGGGATACTTGAGGTCGTAGTATTTCTTGAGGTAGAGCTCCCACCGCGGCAGGCGCTGGATCTCGTCCAGGAAGAAGAACCAGGGTCCCCCTGTCCGGGCCCTGCACCGGTGCGTTCCACCAGCCGGTCGAAGACGACTCTCTGCACCTCCAGAGAACCGAAGACCAGGGGATCGTCGAAGGTGAAGTAGACGATGCGGTCCGGAAGGGCCAGGCCCTCGTCGATCAGGCGGGTGACCGTCTGGCGCACCGCGGTCGTCTTCCCGACCCGCCGCGGCCCGGTGACCGAGATCATCTAGGGAAGGGACCCGAGGTCATCCAGGATCTCCGAGACCACCGGGCGGTGGAAGGCGGGCAAGTCCTGCCGCCACGCCCCCCGGGGCTCCTGCCACCATGGGTTCTAGAGGCGCAACAGCCCTTCCAGGTCGAAATCTTCCACGCGCAACCTCTCGTCCAATCTAAAGAATCGGACAACTTCCCAATCTTGTACATTATAGTGAGCAAATCTGGAAGTGCTGTGATTTCCTCAGTTCCACGCCCGGTCTCGAGCCTTGACGACAGGAGGCCGCACCCGCGGGCGATTGCCGGCGGATGCGGCCTCGTTGGTCCGATCGGGTGCGGCCTCGCGGCCGGTCTCCGTCATCGCGCCACCCCCGAGAGAGAATCGGTCCCCCCTCATAGCGCGGCCCCAGGCGAAGACGCAAGGCGGTCCTCCCCTACTCTTCGTCTTCCTCCTCCCGGGCGAGCTCCTCGAACTTGATGTCGATGCCCAGCACTCCTGCCATCTGGTCCTGGGCGTCGTAGATCGGCGCCGAGACGGTGATGGTGAGGCGGCCGGTGACCTTGGAGGCGTAGACGTCGGTGAGGGAGACCTTGCCGGTCTGCAGGGGCTGGGTGAACCAGACCCGGTCGGCGTAGTTGTCGTACACCTCGTAGTCGGCGTACTTGGCCTTGTCTTCGAGCTGGGTGATGTTCTTGGTGATCTTGCGTCCCTCGAGGTCGGTGGCGTACACGAACTGGAAGAAGGGGTGTTCCTCGGCCATGGCGCGCATGACCTTCTCCATGCGCTCCGGGTCCATGGACCGGATCTCCGGGTCCTCCACCATGCCCTGGATGATGTGGGTCACCATCTGGAGGACGCGCTTCTTGAGCTTGTCGTACTCGGAGATGAAGAGCTGGGGCATGTACTTGCGAACCTTGCGCTCCATCTCCTCGTTCGAGAGGGCCGTGGTGCGCCCGTCGTCGTAGGCCCGCATGACCGAGCGGTACACCTTGGCCACGCCCGGGTGGCGCTTGTCGATCTTCTGGTCCTCCCCGAGGGCGAAGTGGGTGTTGATCCAGTGGGAGACCCCGGCTACTCCGGACTTGTCGGTGACCGCGATGCCCATGGGGCGGTTGAGGATCTTGCGGGTGTCGAAGATGTTGTAGATCTCTTCGTCCTTGGCGATCCCGTCGATGTGGATGCCCGCCCGGGTGGTGTTGAAGTCGGAGCCCACAAACGGCATGGAAGCCGGGATGTGCATCCCGAGCTCCCGCTCGCAGTAGTTTCGCATCTCGGTGATGACGGTGGCATCCATGCCGTCGTCGGTTCCCTTGAGCTCCATGTACTCGACGATCAAGCCCTCGAGGGGGGGGTTGCCGGTGCGCTCGCCGAAGCCCAGGAGCGTGCCGTTGGCCGCCGCGCACCCATAGAGCCACGCGGTGGAGGCATTGATGAGGACCTTGTGGAAGTCGTTGTGCCCGTGCCACTCGAGCTGCTCGGGGGGCACGCCCGCGTCGTCGATCATGGCCCGCACGAGCCGCGGCACGCTGCGGGGGAGCGCCGCCCCGGGGTAGGGCACGCCGAAGCCCATGGTGTCGCACAGGCGGATCTTCACGGGAATGCCGGCCTTCTTCCCCGCCGCCATGAGGGCCCGGGCAAAGGGCACCACGAAACCGTAGATGTCGGCCCGGGTCACGTCCTCGAAGTGGCATCGGGGGATCACGCCCTGCTCCAGGGCCGCCTCCACCACCCCCATGTAGTCGCGAAACGCCTCCCGGCGCTTCTTCCCGAGCTTCATGTAGATGTGGTAGTCGGAGACGGAGGTGAGGATGCCGGTCTCCCGGATCCCCATGCTCTTGACGAGCTTGAAGTCTTCCTTCACCGCCCGGATCCAGGCGGTGATCTCGGGGTAGCGGTAGCCGAGCTCACGGCACCGCTCCACCGCCTCCCGGTCCCGCTCGGAGTACAGGAAGAACTCCGTCTGCCGGATGATCCCCTTCGGCCCTCCCAGTTCGTGGAGGAACTTGAAGAGGGCGACCACCTGTTCGGGGGTGTAGGGCGCCCGGGCCTGCTGGCCGTCGCGAAAGGTGGTGTCGGTGATCCAGATCTGCTCGGGCGGGTCGGGGGTGAGGATGACCCCGTCGAAGGGGGTACGGCACACCTCGGCGTAGGGGAAGATCTCCCGGTACAGGTTGGGTTCGTCGCGCTCCACTACTTCGTCGAGGGGGTAGTCGGCGTGGGACTTGCGCAGCAGGCGGGCGCCCTTGGTCTCGGGCATGGCGTGGCTCCTCCGGATGAAGCGGCTGCCCCCTCAGGGGCCGGCCGCGGGATCGGGTGTCGGGTGCAGCGCGGCGCTCCGTTCTCGGACCAGTTGGGCCAGGGCCCGCACGAAGGAGGGCCGGGTATTGAGCGACGGACTGCGGCGGAAGGCCTCGAACCCCAGGGACCGGGCCAGCGCGCCGTACTCCACGTCGATCTCGTGCAGGGTCTCGATGTGGTCCGAGACAAAGCTCACCGGGACCACCACCACCCGCTTCACCCCCTGCCCCGCCAGGGCCGCGAGCTCATCGGCCACCGAGGGCTCGAGCCAGCGCACCGGCCCCGTGCGGCTCTGGAAGGCCAGCCGGTGGGGCACGCCGGGCAGGTGCGTCATCACGGCGGCCACCGTGGCCTGCACGTGCCCGAGGTAGGGGTCGCCCCCCTCGATGAGCTTCACGGGCAGGCCGTGGGCGCTGAAGAGCACCGTGGCCCCCTCCAGCTCCTCCAGGCCCTCCTTTACGCACTCGGCCAGGGCGGAGGCGTAGGGGGGGTAGGCCTCCCAGGAGCGGATCACCTCCCGGGGCAGGGCGCCGAGCCCCGCGTCGGCCAGGGCCCGGTCCAGGTCCGCCAGGCTCGACCCGGAGGTGGCCCGGCTGAACTGGGGGTAGAGGGGCAGCGCGACGATCGCCCCAGCCCCCGACTCCCGCAGGCTGCGGGCCGCCTCCGCAGCCCGGGGGTGCCAGTAGCGCATGGCCACGGTGACCGCGTAGCCGGGGCCGAGCTCGGCCTCCAGGGCCCTTGCCTGGGCCCGGGTGATCTCCCCCAGGGGGCTCTTGCCGCCGATGGCCCGATAGTTCTCGGCCGAGTGGGGAGCGCGGCGACGAGCGATCCACCAGGCCAGGGGGCGGCGCACGAAGCCCGGCAACGACAGGATCTCGGGATCCGAGAAGAGATTGTGCAGGAACGGCCGCACGGCGTCCAGGGAGTCCGGTCCGCCCATGTTGAGCAGGACTACGGCGATCTTCGCAGCTTGACCCGTCATGCGGTCGGCCCCTCCCTTGAACCGGTCCCCGCGCCCCTTCCCACCCCCCACCGCACGGGCAGCCCGCCGCTGCGGAAGGAGTAGACGGCCTCGGGCCTCAAACCCAGCGCCCTCTCCGCCCCCGGCGACGACAGCACCAGGGCCCAGCGCCACGCCCGGAAGGGGCCCCGAAGCGCCCTGCCCAGGGCGGCGCAGGCGGCCTCCCGGCCCCCCAGGCGATGGCCGTAGGGCGGGTTTGCCGCGACGAGCCCCCCCGGGAAGCGGCCGGTGTCGGGCGGCGCGAGCTCCCCCACGTCGGCCACGGCCACCTGGAGGTGATCCGCCACGCCCGCAGCCCGGGCTGCCGCCGCGAGGAGCTGCACCTGCCCGGCGTCGCGGTCCGAGGCGAACACCGGGGCGGGGGGGCGCTCGCGCGCCACCTCCCGCGCTTCGTCCCGAACCCCGTCCCATGCACTCGGGTCGAAGCTCGGGAAGCTCTCGAAGGCAAAGCCCCGCCGCAGGCCCGGCGCCGCCCCCAGCCCCAGGAGGGCGGCCTCCACGGCCAGGGTGCCGGAGCCGCAGAGGGGATCGAGGAAGGGCTCGCCCCCGCTCCATCCGGCCCGCACGAGGAGGCCCGCGGCCAGGTTCTCCCGGATCGGCGCCCGCCCCCCCCGGGGCCGGTAGCCCCGGCGGTGGAGGTGCTCCCCGGAGGTGTCGAGGCTCACGGTGACGGCCCGGTCCACGGCCCGCACCATGAGGCGCAGGGCGCTTTCTCCCTTCTCCGGCCGCGCCCCCACCGAGGCCCCAAGGGCGGCCATCACCACCTCGGCGACCTTGCCCGTGTGCCAGAGGCGCGAGCGGTGGGAGGCGGCCCGCACGTCCACGGCGCACCCGGGGGGCAGCCACTCCCCCCAGGGGACGTTGCCCAGGGCCCGCTCCAGCTCCCGGAACCCCCGGGCCTCGAAGGCGCCCACCCGCACCAGCACCCGGCTCGCCACCCGGCTCCAGAGGTTGGCCCGCCAGGCGTCCCGCCAGGTGCCGGAAAACGCCACGCCCCCGTCGCCCCGCTCCCCCCGCAGCCCCAGGGCCGCCAGCTCGGCCTCTACCAGGTCCTCGAACCCGGGGGGGGAGACGGCGAAGAGCGAGAGGGGCAGTGACGGGTGACGGGTGACAGGTGACGGGGGGCTGCCTCGCACGTCACGCGTCACGGGTCACTCGTCACTACTTCCGCGCCTTCTTCCCGATGTGGGCCATGAGGCCGCCGTCGGCGATGAGCTCCTGCATGAAGGGGGGGATGGGCGCGGCCCGGAACTCGGTGCCCCGGGTCAGGTTGCGGATCACGCCGGCGTCCGCGTCCACCTCCACCTCGTCGCCCTCGCGGATCCCTTCGGCTCCCTCCGGGCTCTCGAAGATGGGAAACCCCATGTTGAAGGCGTTGCGGTAGAAGATGCGGGCGAAGCTCGGGGCGATGACGCAGGAGACCCGGGCCGCCTTGAGGGCGATGGGGGCGTGCTCGCGGCTCGAACCGCACCCGAAGTTCTTCCCCGCCACGATCACGTCGCCCGGCGACATCTTGCGCACGAAGTCCGGGTCGGCGTCCTCCATGCAGTGCCGGGCGAGCTCCTCGGGGTCGCTGGTGTTCAGGTACCGGGCCGGGATGATGGCGTCGGTGTCCACGTCGGCCCCGAAGGTCCAGGCCTTGCCTCGAAACTTCATGCCGCCACCTCCTCGGGGCTCGCGATGCGGCCCAGCACGGCGCTCGCCGCCGCCACCGCGGGGTTCGAGAGGTACACCTCGCTCTCCGGGTGCCCCATGCGCCCCACGAAGTTCCGGTTCGTGGTGGCGACCGCCCGCTCCCCCTTGGCCAGGATGCCCATGTGCCCCCCCAGGCAGGGGCCGCAGGTGGGGGTGGAGACCGCCGCCCTGGCGTCGAGGAAGACCTCGATGAGGCCCTCCTTCAGGGCCTGCCGGTAGATCTCCTGGGTGGCGGGGAAGATGACGCACCGCACGTACTTCGCGACCCGCTTGCCCCGCAGCACCTTGGCTGCCCGCCGCAGGTCCTCGATGCGCCCGTTGGTGCAGGAGCCGATCACCACCTGGTCGATGGGCACCTGCCCCACCTCGTCGATGGGCCGCGTGTTGGAGGGGAGGTGGGGAAACGCCACCTGGGGGCGGATCGTGCCGCACTCGATCTCGATCACGTCGGCGTACCGGGCGTCGGGGTCGCTGGCGTAGTAGACCGCCGGCCGCTTGCCCCGACCCTCCACGTAGGCCCGGGTGACGCCGTCGGGGGCGATGATGCCGTTCTTGCCGCCGGCCTCGATGGCCATGTTGGCCATGGTGAGCCGGTCGTCGATCCCCAGGCCCTCGATGACCGGGCCCGTGAGCTCCATGGCCCGGTAGAGCGCCCCGTCCACCCCGATCTTCCCGATGGTGTAGAGGATGAGGTCCTTGCCGTCCACCCAGGGGCCGAGCCTGCCCGTGTACACGAACCGGATGGACTCGGGCACCTTGAACCAGGCCTCTCCCGTCACCATGGCCGCCGCCAGGTCCGTGGACCCGACCCCCGTGGAGAAGGCCCCGAGCGCCCCGTAGGTGCAGGTGTGGCTGTCGGCGCCGATCACCACGTCGCCGGGGACCACGAGCCCCTGCTCCGGCAGGAGGGCGTGCTCGATGCCCATCTCGCCGGTCTCGAAGTAGTTCTCCAGGTCCTGCTCCCGGGCGAACTCCCGCAGCACCTTGCACTGCTCGGCGCTGGCGATGTCCTTGTTGGGGGCGAAGTGGTCGGGCACCAGCACCACCCGCCGGCGGTCGAAGACGCGCTTGGCGCCGGCGTTGCGAAACTCCCGGATGGCGATGGGGGCCGTGATGTCGTTGCCGAGCGCCACGTCGACCTTGACGCTGACGATCTGCCCCGGCTCCACCCGCGGGAGCCCCGCGTGGGCGGCCAGGATCTTCTCGGTAATGGTCATGGGAATCCTTTCATGAGACGTGAAGCGTGAGACGTGAGACGTCGGACAAAGCAGCCACGCGTCACGTCTCACGCTTCACGTTTCACGCTTCACGCTTCACAGATGTACCGTAAACGCCTTCTGTTTGCGGTGCTCGAGCTTGTTCAGGGCGTGGACGAAGGCCTTGGCCGAGGCCACCACGATGTCGGTGTCGGAGGCCTGGCCGTTGGCCAGCGTGCCGTCTTCCTCGATGCGAACGCTCACCTCGGCCTGGGCGTCGGTGCCGCCGGTGATGGAGTTGATGGAGAAGTTCACGAGGCGCGGCGACTTCCGAGTGAGCTTCTTGATCACGGTGAAGGCCGCGTCCACCGGGCCGTCGCCGAATCCCGCCTCCTGGCGCACCACCCCGTCGATCTCCATCTGCACGGTGGCGGTGGGCACCGTGACGGTGCCGGAGTTGACGTTCAGGTAGACCATGCGGAAACGGTCCGGCAGCCGGAGGATCTTCTCGGCGATGAGGGCGTCCACGTCCTCGTCGTAAATGGTCTTCTTCTTGTCCGCCAGGACCTTGAAGGCCTCGAAGGCGAGCTGGAGCTGATCCTCGTCCAGGTGATAACCCAGCGCCGCGACCTTCTCCCGGAAGGCGTGGCGCCCGGAGTGCTTGCCCAGCACCAGGCTGTTGGTGGGCACCCCCACGCTCTCGGGGGTCATGATCTCGTAGGTGCTCTTCTCCTTGAGCACCCCGTCCTGGTGGATGCCGGCCTCGTGGGCAAAGGCGTTGGCCCCGACCACGGCCTTGTTGGGCTGCACCGTGATGCCCGTCACGAGGCTCACGAGCCGGCTCGTGGGGTAGATGTTCTCGGTGGCGACCCGCGTGGTGTAGGGCAGGCAGTTGGGGCGGGTGCGCAGCGCCATCACCACCTCCTCCAGGGAGGTGTTCCCGGCCCGCTCGCCGATGCCGTTGATGGTGCACTCCACCTGCCGGGCCCCGGCCTGCACGGCAGCCAGGGAGTTGGAGACCGCGAGCCCCAGGTCGTTGTGACAGTGGACCGAGAGGACGGCCTTTCCGATGTTGGGCACCCGCTCCACGAGAGAGCGCATCATCTCGCCGAACTCCGAGGGGATGGCGTAGCCGACCGTGTCGGGGATGTTGACCGTGGTCGCCCCCGCCGCGATGACCGCCTCCACCACCCGGCACAGGAAGTCGAGCTCGCTCCGGACCGCGTCCTCGGCGGAGAACTCCACGTTCGAGGTGTACTTGCAGGCGTGCTTGACCGCCTCGACCGCCTGCTCCAGCACCTGATCCGGCCCGAGCCGCAGCTTGTGCTGCATATGGATGGGGCTCGTGGCGAGAAAGGTGTGGATGCGGGGGTTGGCGCCGCCCTTGAGCGCCTCCCAGGCCCGGTCGATGTCCGCCCGGTTGGCCCGGGCGAGCCCCGCCACCTGGAGGCCCCGCACCTTCTCGGCGATCAGCTTCACCGCCTCGAAGTCGCCGGGGGACGAGATGGGGAAGCCCGCCTCGATCACGTCCACCTTGAGCCGCTCCAGGGCCTGGGCCACCCGGAGCTTCTCCTCGGTGTTCATCGAGGCGCCCGGCGACTGCTCGCCGTCGCGCAGGGTCGTGTCGAAGATGATGACGGTGTCCATGGGGGGTCCTCCGGACCAGGGGCTAGGGGCTAGGGACTGGGGGGCTGGGGGTCGGGGGCTGCGGGTCAGGCCCGATCCCTGATCCCTGATCCCTGCCCCCCGGCCCCTGCTTCTCAGTTCTTCGTCTTGTCCACCAGCCGCCCTTCCTTGAGCCAGGGCATCATGGCGCGCAGCTTCTCGCCCACGGCCTCGATGGGGTGCTCCCGGCCCTGGCGGGCGAGCGCGCTGAAGACCGGGCGGTTGGCCTTGTTCTCGAGCATCCACTCCCGGGCAAAGGCGCCGGTCTGGATCTCCCCGAGGATCTTCTTCATCTCTTCCTTCACCCCTGCGTCGATGACGCGGGGACCCCGGGTGAGGTCGCCGTACTCGGCGGTGTTGGAGACCGAGTAGCGCATGTTGGCGATGCCGCCCTCGTAGATGAGGTCCACGATGAGCTTCACCTCGTGGAGGCACTCGAAGTAGGCCATCTCCGGAGCATAGCCCGCCTCCACCAGGGTCTCGTAGCCCGCCTGGATGAGGGCGGTGATCCCCCCGCACAGCACTGCCTGCTCCCCGAAGAGGTCGGTCTCGGTCTCCTCCCGGAAGGAGGTCTCGATGATCCCCGCCCGGCCGCCCCCCACGCCGCAGGCGTAGGCGAGCGCCACGTCGCGGGCGTTGCCCGAGGGGTCGGCGGCCACCGCCACGAGGCACGGCACTCCCTTGCCCCGCTGGTACTCCGCCCGCACCAAGTGGCCCGGGCCCTTGGGGGCCACCATGAACACGTTCACGCCCTTGGCCGGCACGATCTGGCCGAAGTGGATGTTGAAGCCGTGGGCAAAGGCCAGGTAGTCGCCTTCCTTCATGGCCGGGGCGATCTCGTTGCGGTATACGTCGCCCTGGAGCTCGTCGGGCAGCAGGATCATCACCACCTGGGCCCGGGCCGCGGCCTCGGCCACGGGCAGCACGGTAAACCCGGCCGCCCGCGCCTTGGGCGCCGAGGTGCCGTCGGGCTTGAGCCCCACGATCACGTCGAACCCCGAGTCGCGCAGGTTGTTGGCGTGGGCGTGCCCCTGGCTGCCGTAGCCGATCACGGCGACGGTCTTGCCCTTGAGCAGGTTGAGATCCGCGTCTTTCTCGTAGTAGATCTTCATCGTCCTCCCTTTCTCGATGTGCGAGCCGAAACCTCGGGTGCCTGTATGCAGCTTGTCGGACCGATCGGACCGATCCGGCGGATCGGACCCATCACCTGTCACGCTTCACGCTTCACCCTTCACGCCTCACGATTCACGGGCTCCCGTGCCGCCCCCGGGGCATGGCCACCTTGCCGGTGCGCACCACCTCCTTGACCCCCAGGGGCTGCAAGAGCTCGAGCACCGCCCGGATCTTGGCTTCGTCCCCCGTCACCTCCACCGTGTAGGTCTTGGGGGAGACGTCCACCACCTTGCCCCGGAAGATATCCACCAGGCGCAGGATCTCGGGCTTGGTCTGCTCCGTGGCGTTGACCTTGACCAGCAGGAGCTCCCGGGCCAGGAACTCGCCCTCCTGCATGTCGGTGACCTTGAGCACGTTGACGAGCTTGTTGAGCTGCTTGAGGATCTGCTCGACGATCTGCTCGTCGCCCCGGGTTACGAGCGTGATGAGGCTCACGGTGGGGTCCAGGGTCTCGGCCACCGAGAGGCTCTCGATGTTGAAACCCCTGCCGCTGAACAGACCGGCCACCCGGGCCAGCACTCCGAACTCGTTTTCCACCAGCACCGAAATGGTGTGCTTCATTCCGTCCTCCTACACCAGGAGCATCTTGCTGATGGGAGCCCCGGCCGGGACCATGGGGTACACCCCTTGTTCCGGGTCCACCCGAAAGTCCATGATGACGGGCCCCGGATGGGCCAGGGCGGCGCGGATCACCGCAACCACCTCCTCGGGCCGCTCGGCCCGCAGCCCCAGGGCGCCGTAGGCCTCGGCGAGCTTGACGAAGTCCGGGGCGAACTCCATGCGGGTGTGGGAGTAGCGCTTCTCGAAGAAGAGCTCCTGCCACTGGCGCACCATGCCCAGGAACCCGTTGTTGAGCACCGCGATCTTCACGGGAAGGCGATACTGCACCGCGGTGGCGAGCTCCTGGATGTTCATCTGGATCGAGCCGTCCCCCGCGATGTCGATCACCACGCGGTCCGGGAAGGCCGCCTGGGCCCCCAGGGCGGCGGGGAACCCGTACCCCATGGTCCCGAGCCCCCCGGAGGTGAGCCAGCACCGGGGCTGGTCCAGGGTGAAGTACTGGGCAGCCCACATCTGGTTCTGCCCCACCTCGGTGGCGACGATACAGTCGCCCCGGGTGACTTCCCAGAGCTTTTCCACCACGAACTGGGGCTTGATCACGTCGGGGCCCTGGTCATAGGCCATCTTGTGGTGGTCGCGCCAGGCGAGAATCTGCTCGTTCCACGGCGCCAGGTTCGCCCCCCAGTCCTTCCACTCCTCGGCCTGCACCAGCCCGAGCATCTTCTTGACCACGTTCTTCACGTCGCCCACGATGGGGATGTCGACCCGCACGTTCTTGGAGATCGAGGTCGGATCGATGTCCACGTGGACGATCCGGGCCCCCGGCGCGAACTCGTCGAGCTTGCCCGTCACCCGGTCGTCGAAGCGCGCCCCCACCGCCAGGAGGAAGTCGCAGTGGGTGACCGCCATGTTGGCCCGGTAGGTGCCGTGCATCCCCAGCATGCCGAGGAAGAGCGGGTCGGAGCCGGGGAAGCACCCCAGCCCCATGAGGGTGGCGGTCACCGGCACGCGGAGCTGCCGGGCGAACTCGGTGAGGTCCCGAGAGGCGTTGGAGAGCACCACTCCGCCCCCGGCGTAGATCACCGGCTGCCGCGACTCCTGAAGCGCCTTCAGGGCCTTCTTGATCTGCCCGATGTGGCCCTCGTAGGTGGGATTGTACCCGCGCATCTTGGCGGCGTCGGGATACACGTACTCGGTCCGGCCCACGATCACGTCCTTGGGCAGGTCCACGAGCACGGGCCCGGGCCGGCCCGAGCGAGCCAGGTAGAAGGCCTCCTTGATGATCCGCGCGAGATCCCGCACGTCCTTCACCAGGAAGTTGTGCTTCGTGCACGGGCGGGTGATGCCGACGATGTCCGCTTCCTGGAAGGCGTCGTTGCCGATGAGGTTCGTGGGCACCTGGCCGGAGAAGACCACGATCGGGACCGAGTCCATGTAGGCGGTCGCCAGGCCCGTCACCGTATTGGTCGCGCCGGGCCCGGAGGTCACCAGCGCCACCCCCACCTCGCCCGAGGCCCGGGCGTACCCGTCTGCCGCGTGGACCGCCCCCTGCTCGTGGCGCACCAGCACGTGGCGGATGTCGGAGTGGAAGAGCACGTCGTACACACTCAACACCACTCCCCCGGGGTAGCCGAACAGGGTGTGGACCCCTTCCTTCTTCAGGCTCTCCACGAGGATTTCGGCGCCGGTCAGTTCCACGGATACCTCCTGCTGCGCGAAGCGGGACGTCGTGCGGCATCCCAGCGAGAACGGCCGGCCCAGGAGGCCGGCCGGAGGCGCCCTCCTGGGAGAAGCCTCATTCCTCGAGCACGGCCCCGGTGTTGGCCGAGGTGACCAGCCGGGCGTACCGGGCCAGCCACCCGGAACGGATCTTGGGCGGGGGCGGCGACCACGCCGCCCGTCGGGCCTGGAGCTCGGCGGCAGCCACGTCGAGGTCGAGCCGGCGCCCCGGGATGTCGAGGACCACCGGGTCCCCGTCGCGCACGAAGGCGATGGGACCGCCGGCCGCGGCCTCGGGGCTCACGTGACCGATGCACGGACCCCGGGTACCGCCGCTGAACCTCCCGTCGGTGACCAGGGCGACGCTCTCCCCCAGCCCCATGCCCACGATGGCGGCGGTGGGGGCGAGCATCTCCCGCATGCCGGGCCCGCCCCGGGGCCCCTCGTACCGGATCACCACCGCGGTACCCGCGGAGATCTCGCCGGCCAGGATGGCGGCCATGGCCGCCTCCTCCGAGTCGAAACACCGGGCCGAGCCCCGAAACGTCATCATCCGGGGGCTCACTCCCGACTGCTTCACCACGGCCCCGTCCGGGGCAAGGGTGCCCGAGAGGATCGCAATGCCCCCTTCCGGGCGCACCGGCGAGGCCAGGGGCCGGACCACCTCGTCGTCCACCCATTGCACGGCCCGGGCCACCCCGGCAACGCTCGTCCCGCCCACCGAGGGCGCCTCGTCCAGCCGGTCTGCGAGCCGGTGGAGCACCGCCTTGACGCCCCCGGCCGCGTCCAGGTCCTCCATGAAGTGCTCCCCGGAGGGGCGCAGGTGGCAAAGCTGGGGCGTCTCCCGCGAGAGCACGTCGAACCGCTCCTGCTCCAGGGGCACGCCGGCCTCCCGGGCGATGGCGAGCAGGTGCAGCACGGTATTGGAAGACCCCCCCAGGGCCAGGTCCAGCCGGATGGCGTTGTCGAAGGCCCCCGCCGTGAGGATCTGCCGGGGGGTCACGCCCTGGCGCACCAGCTCCACGATGCGCTGGCCGCTGCGGAAGGCAATGTGGCGTTTCTTCGCCATCACGGCGAGCGTCGTGCCACAGTCGGGAAGGCTCATACCCAGGGCCTCGGTGAGGCACGCCATGGTGTTGGCCGTGAAGAGTCCCTGACACGATCCGCACCCGGGGCAGGCCTGGGACTCCAGGGCGGAGAGCTCGTCCCGGTCGATCTCGCCCCGCTCGAACCGCCCCACCGCCTCGAAGGTGTCGTGGACGAAATCGAGCCGGCGCCGGCCCAGGCGCCCCGAGAGCATGGGGCCCGCGGTGACCACGATGCAGGGGATGTCGAGCCGCGCCGCGGCCATGAGCATCCCCGGGGTGATCTTGTCGCAATTGGTCAGGAGCACCAGCCCGTCCAGGGCGTGGGCCTCGGCCACGCTCTCCACCATGTCGGCGATGAGCTCGCGGCTCGGGAGGCTGTAGTGCATGCCCCGGTGGCCCATGGCGATGCCGTCGCAGATGCCGGGGACGCCGAAGAGAAACGGGTAGCCCCCCCCTGCGTGGACCCCTTTCTCGATGTACCGCTCGAGATCGCGCATGCCCACGTGCCCCGCGATGAGGTCCGTGAAGCTCGACGCCACCCCGATCATGGGCTTCCCCAGCTCGCCCTGGGGCATGCCCGAGCCCGAAAGCAGCGCCCGGTGGGGCGTGCGCTCCAGCCCTTCCACGATGCGGCTGCTTCTCACGGGGTGCGCCCTCCTTCGGCCTCGGCCGCCCGCCGCCGGTAGGCCACGATCATCCGCTCCATCCGGTCCTTCGCCGCCAGCTTGAGCTTTTGGATCTTCTTGCGCTCCATCTCCTCGTCCGGCGTGAGGTGGGGGCGCCGGGCGAGCTCCTGGAGGAGCTTCTCGTAGCGCTGGTGCGACTCCTTCTGCCGGCGAAACGCCTCGTTCTCGGCGAGCAGGGCCGTGACGACGGGGTCCCCGGGCTGATCCATGGCTTCCTCGGCGGCTTCCTCGGCGGCTTCCCCGTCGCGCCGCGTCCGGCGACGCCGCCCTGGGGAAAAGAGGTTGTATGCTATTACAGAGCCCCCCCCCTGTCAACGCCGCCTTCGCGCAACTTCCCGGAATTCCTGAACGTTCCTTCAAACAGGATTCCGTGAGGACAAACTCGCCGGGCGCTGCCGCGAGCCCCTGGGCTCGGGGCGACACCGGAGACTCACGAGGACTCTTCGCGGACCCATGGCCAGAGCCAGGACAGAAAAGACCGACGGGAACTGGGAGGACGACTGGGGCTGAGGAAACCGAAGAGGCGCCGGGTCGAGCCCGGCGCCTCTGGCCAGTGTCGGGAGCTTCCCTACTCCAGGCTCACCAGGGGCCGGATCGCCTCCAGCTTCTTTTCCCCGATGCCCTTGACCTCCATCAGGTCGTCCACGGTCTTGAAGGGGCCGTTCACCTGTCGGTAGTCCACGATCGCCTTGGCGGTCACCTCACCCACGCCCGGCAGCGCCGCCAACTGCTCCGCCGTGGCGGTGTTGACGTTCACCTTGCCCATGACGGCCCCGGCCGCGGCGGGCGCCTTGTCGGTCGCCAACGCCGGCACGACCGACACCCCCGCCACCGCCAGCCCTGCCAGCACCGCAGCAACCACTCCGATCCTCTTCCACATGAGACCCTCCTTTTCACCTCTCCGCAGAGAGAATGCTTCCTCCGGCCCCCATGGCCGGAGCCAAGTGAGCGCGTATTCTTCTCCCGTTTGGTAAGGCGTCAAGGGCGCGTGAACATTTTCCCAAAAAAAAAGAGATCAGGGCCGAAGGCCCCGCATCAGGCTGGCCACTGCCCGGCCCCGGATGACGGTCTCACCGCGCTGGTTGTCGATCCAGCTCCTCATCTCGATGCGGTTCGCGGCCGGATCCAGGCTCTCGACCTCGAAGACGGCGGTCAAGGTGTCTCCGATCTTCACGGGCCGCAGGAAGTCCAGGCTCTGGGAGCGGTAGATGGCTCCCACGCCCGGCAGGAGCATCCCCACCAGGGTGGAGAAGAGGGACGCCGAGAGCATCCCGTGGGCAATCCGCTCGCCGAAGAACGTACGGCGTGCGAATTCCCCGTCCACGTGGAGGGGATTGACATCGCCCGTCACGGCGATGAAGTGGGAGAGGTCGGCTTCGGTGACGGTCTTGGCAAACGAGGCCCGCTGGCCCACCCGCAAGTCATCGAAGGTCGTCAGTCGGTACTCCATGGGCTGGCCCTCCTCTTCGGAGGCGGTCCCCCGAAGGACCGCACGGTGCTCCCGGACGCCTCATCCAAATCGAAATCCAAATCGAAATCGACCCCGACTCCGATCGCGATTTCGATTTCGATTTCGATCGGGTCGGGTTGAGGGGGCCGACGTGCCTTGGCGGTCCGAGGTGCCGCCTGGCAGGCGATCCTGACCGCCGCGGCAAGGATCTTCCCGGAGCCGGGAGTCCACTGGCCCCCTCGGCGCCTGGACAACGCCACGGGGCCTGCTATCGTGGCATCGCCCGCCCGCACACGGGCGACGCCTTCTCAACCCCCACTTCCCCATCGAGGAGCACGCGCCATGGCAAAGATCGCAGATGTGTACAAGCAGGCGGACTGGAAGACCGAGAAACACGTGCCGGTAATCCAGTGTCCCGACGCAGTGGGCAAGGATCAGGTGTTCGAGGTCAAGGTCGGCGTGGGCACGGAGATCGCCCACCCCAACACCACCGAGCACCACATCCGCTGGATCCGCCTCTACTTCCTCCCCGAGGGCGGGAAGGCCCCCTTCGAGCTCGCGAGCCTCGAGTTCACCGCCCACGGCGAGTCGGTGGAGGGCGCCAACCAGGGTCCGGCATACACGCAGCACCAGGGCAGCGCCTTCCTCAAGCTCCAGAAGGGCGGAACCCTGTTGGCGACGAGCTACTGCAACATCCACGGCCTCTGGGAGAGCGCGAAGGACATCCGGTTGTCGTAGCGAAGGAGCTCGCCCCCAACACACCGGCCCCGGCGGATTTCTCCCGCCGGGGCCGGTTTCGTCCAGGGACACCACAGTCACTAGGCTGTCGGGGGTCTCTCGAACGTCAGCGTACTCTCGGTTCGTTGCGCGTTGTGGTACCTCCCCGACCCTGCCTGGACCCAAGGCTCGCGAGCCTTGCTGGCCCCGTACTGCGTGCTCCCCAGCACGCTTCTTAGCCTACCATCCATTGCCTGCCTGTCAATGGGGTCATGGCGCACTTTTTCGTCGCGCCCGGGCCGACCGAGGGGATCCTTCGCGTGGCGCTCAGCGCACGGCGGCCAGGGCGGCGTCGTAGTCCGGATGGGACGAGATCTCCGGCACGATCTGCACGTACCGGATGGCATCCTGGGCATCCACCACGAAGATCGAACGCGCCAGAAGCCGTACCTCCTTGATCAACACCCCGTAGGCGAGCCCGAAGGCCGCGTCCCGGTAGTCGGAGAGCACGCGAATCTTCTGGATCCCGTGGGTGGTGCAAAACCGGGTCTGGGCGAAGGGAAGGTCCATGGAGACCGTGAGCACGGCCACCTCCTCGGGCAGCTTGGCCGCCTCCTCGTGAAACCGCTTGGTCTGGAGCTCGCAGATCGGGGTGTCGAGGCTCGGGACGACGCTGATGAGCTTTCTCTTTCCGGCGAAGTCGGCAAGGCTCACCGGGGCGAGGCCGCCGTCCACCACGGTAAAGGCGGGAGCCCGGTCTCCGGGCCCCAGGGCCGGGCCCAGGAGCGTCATCGGATTTCCCTTCAGGGTCACGATGCCCTTGCGTTCCTGCATGGCGCTTACTCCTCTGTCGTCGTGGGTTTCGCCGGCTGTTCCCCCGGCGGGCGTCGGAGGCTCAAGATAGCATGGCCGAAGTAGAGGGCAAATGCGCCGGCCACCGGTCCCAGCACCCACCAGAAACGGCCGTCTCCGAGGGGCCGCCCCGCGAGCCGGTAGCCCAGGACCAACCCGAAGACCGCAACGACGAAGGCCGGAACCCCAACGGCCACCCGGATCAGGGCGAACCGCCGCCGCGCCGCCTCCCGGAGGTCCGGGGAGCGGTCTAGACCATCTCCAACAGGGGCCTGTCCTCCCACAGCATCCTCTCCTCGCGCAGGTCCTTCACGGTGACCACGAGCCGCTTCTGGTTGTCCACCCCGAACTCCAGAAGGAACCGTCGCTCCCCGATCCGCCCCGGGGGCTGCACCGGGATGACCAGGGGCGCCGCCATGGCGGGCTCGTGGACTTCCTGCGTCTGCCCCTGGACAAAGGCGATCTTCCCGTCCTCGCCGTACACGATCTCGCGCCCCCGCTCCCCATCCCCTTGGCGGGTGCTCCGGAACACTTGCAGGTGCAGCTCGTACTGGCCGTCGTAGAAGGTGTTGACGACGTAGCGCGCGGTGGGGGTGCGCGTGGGGTAGCGGGAGAACTTCTCGACCACGGGCGGGTAGCGGTACTCGCCGGTGATGGGGTCGCGCACCTGGATCGAGTAGGTCTCGCGCACCATGTCGTCCACCGGACGATCGGACAGGAACTCCACTCCCCCGCGACCCGCCGCCACCTCCGGCAGTTCCCCCACCACCCGATCCCCGAAGACCTCGGAGACGATGCGGCGCACCTCGGGGATGCGCGTGCCGCCCCCTACCAGGAGCACCTTGCGGATGTCCTCGGGGCGCACCCCTGCAAGGGAGACCTCCTCCAGCGCCCGGTCCAGCACCTCCCGCACCCGTGCCCCGAGGCCCTCCTTGCGCAGCAGTTCCTCGAACTTCTCGTGGCTCAGGGTTTCGGAGTCCTCGTCGTGGAGGCGAAACTTCTTCCAGTAGAAGGCGGGCAGGTCGGCGCCCGCCTCGTCCACGTGAAGCTCTCGGAGGATGCGCATGCGCAGGTCCGCCGTCCCGACCGGGAGGCTCGCCGACGCCTGGATCACGGGCGGCGTGTACGCCTCGCGGCCCAGCCAGTGGAACTGGAGCACCCGCGCGCGAAGCGACGAGAAGCCGAAGTCGAAGACCAGGACCCGGTCGTCCACGAAGAGGTTCAGTCCGTACCCCAGGGCCACGGCGGTGTCCTCGTCCACCAGGGTCACGGAGCGGGCCGACTCCAGGTCCACGTAACGAAGGCACTCCCGAAACAGCTCGCCCCCCAGGTTGGGGAAGAGGAAGACCACGTTGAGGGGCGCCGCGACCTCCGCAGCCAGGCGGCGGGTGAGCTCGCTCAAGAAAATAGCTGCCGCCTTCTTGTGGGTCTGCCGCAGGCCCCGCACGTTTCGGGCGACGGGGGCCGGGTGGAGGATGTGGTCCTTCAGGTCCCGGAAGCACCCCTCGTCCTCGTAGAGCCCCTCGCTGAGCACCTCCTCCCCCAGGAGGGTGCGCTCGCCCAGATGGACGAGGGACGGCACGAAGAGCGTTCCGGGGAACTCGTGGATCCGCCGGGCCACGCCCTTGAGCAGGTCCCGGGTCTCGCCGTCGTGCTCCCGGAAGGTAACGATGGTGTTGTAGTTGCCCAGGTCGATGGTCAGGTCCGGCACGGCGTGTCCTTGCGCTGGCAACCGGGGCGGCGCCCCGCTACAGCTCCTCGATGAGCACCATGTCCCCCCGCTGGCTCCGCCCCTCCAGGAGAAGTGCGATGTCGTGGCACGACGCCTGGAGGGTTCGGCGGGCCACCGCAAACGCCCCCTGGAGAGGAGCGGCCAGGGGTCCCTCACGGGGCACGTGTTCGGCGATCCGGTCCAGCACCGGCAGGTGCCGGTCGGTCTTGCCCTGGACCAAGCGCGCCAGGGCGGGGCCCAGCCCCTGGGCGACGGCCCGCTGGAGCGGCCCCCGGTGCGCCCCGGTCCACGCCAGAAAGAGGTCCAGGAGCCGGTCTCCCTGCTCGTCGACTTCGTCCAGGAGCCCCCAGAGCCGGGCCAGGGGCTCGTCCAGCCCCGGGTGGGCGGCCTCCAGGGCGCCGAGGAACTCCCCGATGTCCTCCTCCCCGGCGCCCCGAAAGCGGGCGGCGGCACCCCGGTCTCCCGGGAACCCCTGCGACGCGAACCGGCGCCGCAGGGCCTCCAGAAGCCCCACCTCGTCCAGAAAGCCGGCTTCCACGAAGCCGCCGAGGAGGAGGCAGGGATTGTGATCCCTGGCGTGGGCCTCGAGCAGGCGCGCCCGATCCGCCGAGGCAGGCGCTCCGTCCAGGGGCACGAATCCCGGGCGCCCCAAGAGATCCAGAGCCTCGCAGAGAAAATCGGCGCGGGGCACCTGCAAGAGGACGCGGGCCGCCAGATACCGGGTGAGGAGATCCCCCTCGCGCCACAGGGGCAGAAGACCCTCGGCGTACCGCTCCTGAGCTCGCAGGCCGCGGTTCTGGAGGATTTCCCGGACTTCGAGGAGGCCGGCGCCCTCCTGCAGCCGCTCCAGCAGCCCCTCCACCACCGCCGGCTCCTGCGCCCCGCGCAGGGCGCGGTACACGGCGCGGCGGTCTGCGGGCGGCTTCGCCCGGCGGCGGAAGAGCCGGCCGAAGAAGCCGGAGGGCGGGCCGGGCGAGAGGGCTTCGAGCAGCGCGAGGTGGACCCCCGGATCATCTACCGGCTCCAGAGCCGCAACCATCCACGGGGCGAGCCCCTGCCCCACCACCCGGAGCAGGGGCTCGGCGCCGGCCGGGGCCCCCAGGCGCGCGTAGGCCTCGAAGGCGGCCCGGGCAAGCTGGGGATCGGGCCCCTCGAGGCACGCCAGCAGCCGGGCAGCTTCCGCCGGGTCCCCCAGGCACCCGAGCCCCCGGGCCGCCTCGGCGTCCCACGGCGGTCCCCGCTCCAGCCCGGACAAAAACACGCCCCTGGCGGCCGGGGCACCCAACTCGCACAGGGCCCGGAAGGCCGGGAACTCCTCCGCCCGCTCCAGCAGCGCCGCCGTCGCCTCCGGCCCCCCATACCCCGCCAGGGCTTCGCACGCCGCCGGCAGGAGCCCGGGGTGATCCAGTTGCTGGCGCACCAGGGGAAGGCTGCGCGTCCCCCGAATGCGGCCGAGAGACCGCAGGGCAGCGGCCTTCCCCTCGTCGCCCCCCGGCTCCCGGAGCACCCGGACGAGGTGGCCCTCCGCCATGGGGTGGCCGATCTCCCCGAGCCCCAGGACGAGCCTTGCCTTCTCCGGGCTGTCGCGCTGGGTGAGCCGGTCTCGAAGCTGGGCTTCCGCCTCGGGTCCCAGGCACAGCCCCCCCACCAGCACGGCGATGCGGTAGGGGACCGGCCCGGAGGGATAGAGCTCGACGTAGGGGGGAAAGCGGGCTGCGCCCCGGCTGAAGATCTCCTCCAGGAGGTCGCCGATGGGGCGGTGGACGAGGGCTTCCATGGGGGCTCAGGCCTTGGTCCCCACCTTGGCCTTCTGCCGGGCCTCCTCCGTTTGGGCGTAGAACTCGGAGGTGAACTCCCTCTCCACCTGTCCGCCGAGCAGGGCCTCGAGCTTCCGGGTGACCGTCAGGCACCCCGGCCCCTTCACCCCGAAGACGGTCACCTTGACGTTGCCTTCCTCGTCGATGGTCACCTTGACCTCTTCCACCTCACATCCTCCTCAGGGTCAGGCTCACGGTCTCCCCCTGGCGGCTCTCCTGGACCACGCGAAAGTCCTGGATCCCGAGCTCCTCCTTCACCACGTGGTAGGCGTAGCGGCGGGAGACCTCCCGGGTGAAGCTCTCCTGGGTGAAGGTCTTGACCATGTCCCAGTCGGCCACCACCTCGTAGGTCTCTGCGTTCTTCACGAACCCGATGTCGTACCCCTCGGGGGTCCGGATGCGCAGGTCCACCGCCATCTTCTGCCCCAGGTAGCCGCGGATCTTGACCTTGCCCTCCTGGTACTCCAGGTTCATGTCGGCCAGCGCCCGCTTCAGGTGCAAGAGCTCGACGATCTTGGTGCGAACCCGGGTGAAGTGCGACATGTGGGATCTCCTCGTCCACGTCCAGAGAGGCTGTACTTCAGACCTTCCCGGCGCAACTAGCGCCTTCGCCCCCGCCCCGTCGAAATCGAAATCGGGATCGATATCGATTTCGATCCGGACTGTGCATCCCGGCGCCCCGGGACCGCGGCGCCGCTGCTCAGTGCACGTCCTTGTTGGCCCGGCGAGTGCGCTCGGCGGCCCAGTCCCGCAGCTTCTCGATGCGCTCGCTCATGAGCTTGGCGATGGGGATCACCTCCCGGGCTCCCTTGCGGATGTCCTCGGTGGTGAACTCCCGCTCCCCGTCGTCGAAGGCGTTGTACATGGCGTTGATGATGGCCTGCTCGATCTCGGCGCCGCTGAACCCTTCGGTCTCCCCCGCCAGGAGCGAGATGTCGTAGTTGCGGATCACCGGGCGCACCCGGGCCAGGTGCACCCGGAAGATCTCCAGGCGCTCGTCGTAGTTGGGCAGATCCACGAAGAAGATCTCGTCGAAGCGGCCCTTGCGCATGAGCTCGGGGGGAAGGTTGGCGATGTCGTTTCCGGTGGCGATCACGAACACCGGGTCTTCTTTCTCCTGCATCCAGGTGAGGAAGGTCCCGAAGACCCGGGCCGAGGTGCCCGAGTCGCCGCTGCCCGCCACGCTGGCAAACCCCTTCTCGATCTCGTCGATCCACAGGATGCAGGGGCTGATGGTCTCGGCCAGGAGCAGCGCCTTGCGAATGCGCTCCTCCGACTCGCCCACGAGGCTGCCGAAGACCTTGCCCATGTCCATCCGCAGGAGCGGCAGACGCCACAGGGCCGAGGTGGCCTTGGCCGTGAGGCTCTTGCCCGTGCCCTGTACCCCGATGATGAGGATGCCCTTGGGGTTGGGAAGGCCATACTCCTTGGCCCGGCTGCTGAAGGCCTTGTCCCGCTTCTTGAGCCACTCCTTCAGATTGTCGAGGCCCCCGATGTCGGAGATCTTCTCCCGGGCGGGGAAGAACTCGAGGACCTCGTCCTTCTTGATGATCTTCTGCTTCTCCGACAGCACCAGGCCGATGGCCGACTGGTTGAGCACCTTGTGCTTGAGGATCGACTTGACGAACACCCCCCGGGCCTGGTTTTCGGTGAGCCCCAGCGCCGACTTGACGAGCTTCTCCTCCTGCTCGGGGGTCAAATCCACCTTCACGTCGCGGCCCTCGCACACGCCATGGAGCAGGTCGCGCAGGGCCTCGTAACCGGGCAGGGGCAGGAACACCTGGGGCACGTCCTCCCGGAACTCGGCAGGGAGCTTGAAGTTGTGGCCGATGAGGACGGCGGTCTTCCGGGCCGAGCGCAGGGAGTAAAGGAGGTTGCGAAGCATCCGCACCACCACCGGCTCTTCGAAGAAGGGGTGGAAGTCCTCCAGCACGAAGAGCGCCTCTCCGCGGTAGGCTTCGAGCCGCTGGAGGGCCGTGAGGGGGTCCATGCGCCCCTCTTCCAGGGGGTTTCCCCCCGCTCCCACCTTGCGGAAGCCGGTGACCGCGTTCCAAAAGAAGAGCTCCCGGTTGCCCAGCTCCTGGGCCAGCTCCCGCACCAGGTCCCGGGCGCGCTCCTCCTCGCCGGTCACGAGGGAGATGAGCGGCTGGCGCGACCGGATGAGGATGCTCAACTCTTCGCGAATTTCCATGGCCGTCCCCGCTCAGCTCCCCGGCGACCCCTGGCCGCCGCCCGGGGCCGCGCCGTCGTCGCCATCCTGGGCCGCCGACCGCCGCACCCGCGCCAGAAACAGGAAAAAGTAGACGAGCGCCAGCGCGATCGCCGCGCCGTGCACCCACAGGGGCAGCGGCATGACCCACTGGACGAGGGCCGAGAGCCCCAGGAGCCCCACCACCAGGAACGCGAGATACGGGGCGGTCCAGAGCAGGACGTCCCACGCGCCGGCACCGGTGTCGAGGCCGAAGTAGGCGAGCACCCCCCGTGCGCCCTTGTCCTCTTCAGCTCCCGGCATGGGCCTCCCTTCCTTCGAACCGATGTTTGATCGCTACTCTACGCGACCCGCCGGCGGCCGGTCAACGCGGGACCGGCCGCCCG
>JBFLZB010000020.1:1038-14617 GCA_040756475.1 Thermodesulfobacteriota bacterium | reverse complement strand
TGTGTTGGTGGCGCCCCCCGCTCGGCCGCGGGGGGGGCGGCCGCCCCCCGGCCCCCCCCCCCCCGGCTCCACCGTCTGGGCGCAGTGCGGGATCGCGGAACCGCTATGCTGCGCGGCGCGATCCGGAAGGCGACACCGCGAAGCGGTCTTCCAACGGCATGCTATTGGGGCTCGGTTCCGGTGCGCAGACGTTCCAGTTGGAGGTCGAGGGTCTTGAGGCGCTCCAGGGTCTCCTTGAGCTCCGCGTTCTCCCGGGCGAGCTCCTTGTTCTCCCGGGCGAACTGCGCCGCCCGCTCCTCCCACTCCCGCTGCCGCGCGGCGAGCTCCTCGTTGCGGCTCTCGAGCTGCTCCTTCTCGCGCCCCAGGACCCGCCCTTCCTCCACCAGGAGCTCCAGCACCGCGGCCATGCCCCGGCTGTCGCGGCGAAGGGCCTCCAGGCGCCGGCGCACCTCCTGCTCTTCCTTGCCCAGGAGGTCCGCCACCTCCCGGCGCCGCTCGCCCCGCCGCTCGCAGCGCCCCAACTCCGAGAGCACTGCCTCCAGTCGGCCAAGCGCGACGTCGTCGGCCCCCTGGGGGGCCAGGTCCCGAAACCGCTCCAACGCCGCCAGCGCCCCGCGGTAGTCGGGCTCGGGGTTGGCCGGGTGGGAGCGCAGGAGGGACAGGTGCAGGAGCGCCCGGGCTCGCTCGGCGTCGCTCGGGGCATCCCGCGCCGCCCCTTCCCAACGGTCGATCTCCACAGGGATGCCCAGGGCCGTGAGGCCCGCCTGGCTCCGTTCGGCCCGGCGGACCGGGCTCGCCCAGGGCGCGCAGGCAAAGGTTGCGGCCGCGGCAGCCAGAGCGACCCACCGGACCCACCCGGTCACCCCGTCCTCCCCTGGGGCGCCGGCCACGTCGCCCCGTCCCGGTCGCTCACGCACACGCTCCCCGCCGCCGCCTTCGCCCGTTCCTTGAGCCGGGCCGCCGCCTCACCGATCCGGATCGGATCGCTGTGCACCAGGGAGGGCTCGGTAACGGCTGCGATGGACAGGGACAGGAGGGGGAAGGTGGCGGGCGCTCCCTGGCGGTCCACGCCTTGGATGACCCCACGCGTCCGGTCCTCCTCGCTGTAGAAGGCCGGCACCGCCCCATCGAAGCGCCGGATCACCTCGTCGCACAGGGGCCGGAAACGGTCCGCCGCCGTCAGGAGGACGAAGTCGTCCCCCCCGATGTGGCCCACGAAGTCCTCCGGACGCCCCTCTTCTTCCACGACGTGCTCCAGGGTGCGCGCCAGCGTCTTGATGACCTCGCTGCCCCGCGCGTAGCCGTACTTGTCGCTGTAGGCCTTGAAGTTGTCCAGATCCAGCAGGCAGAAGGCCAGGGGCGCTCCCGCCTCGGCCCGGCGCCGCACCTCTTCCTCGATGGCCTCGCCCCCGGGAAGCCGGGTAAGCGGGCTCGCATCCAGGCACATCTGCTCCATGCGCTGGAGCCGAACGGACATGGCGGAGAAGGCCCGCGCCAGGTCCCCCAGCTCGTCGGCCGTATCGAGCTCCGGCGCCCGGTCGAACCGGCCCTCCGCGATCTCCGCCGTGGCTGCCTTGAGCCTGCGCAGCGCACCGGTAATGCTCCGGGAAAGGACCAGCGCCGCGGTCCCCGCAAGGGCCACCCCCAGGAGCCCCAGAATGACCGTCGCCTGAAACGCCTGCCGGCCGAGCTCGGAGGTGCGCAGCGTCTTCTGATTGCGCACCCGGCGCAGCGCGGCCGACTCGGCCCGCAGGGAATCCAGGATCTCGCCCTGCTTGGCCCGCAGAACCCGGCTGGCCTCCGGGGTGGGCTCCCCCGGAAGGGCGAACGCCTGGTCGAACAAGCTCTCGTAGTCGGCGTGCAGGGCGCCGATCCGGGGAGCCCAGGAATCGTCGGCCCCCCGGATTTCGAGCACCCTCCCGAGGCCTGCGCGAAACTCCTGGCTGCGCTGGCGAAAGACCTCTTCCAGGGCGGGGTCCCGGAGCAGCAGATAGCGCCGCCCGTAGGAATCCTGGGCCAGGAGGTGGTCGACCAGCTGGTCGGCCGCCTCCACCAGCGGCACGTCCACCTCGACGATGCTGCCCGTGATCTGATTGAGACGGGCGAGCGTGAGCAGCGTGTAGGAAGCGCCCAGACCCGCCAGGAGCAGCAGGGGAAGATACCCCAACAAGAGCTTGCCCGCGATGGTCAGACGCAGCCTTCCCATGGTGCTCCATCTCGCGGCCGAACGGGTTCGGCCAGCCCCCCGCAAGCGCCCCGGAACCAAAACCGCATCCTATCTACCAGGCCCGGGCCGCGCTCGTCAAAGAACGCAGGCCCTTGCCCTCCCCTCACCACCTGTGGTCTCTTGGGCTCCCCTCTCCCCCTGTTCCCGCGCCGGATGCCGTGACCCCGACCCGACCCCAGCGACACGCCTTTTTCGCCGCCTGCTCCCCGGGCCTCGAAGCCGTGCTCCTGACCGAAACGCGAGGGCTTCGCCTGGCGCGGGCGGAAGCCCAGGTCGGAGGGGTGCGCTTCGAGGGAGAGGAGTGGGAAGGTTGGCGGGCAGCCCTGCACCTGCGTACGGCCGTGCGCATCTACCGGGAGCTCGCGCGGTTTGCGGCTCCCACCCCCGAGGCCCTGTACCGGGGCACCCGGGCGGTTGCGTGGGACACCGTGCTGGAGCCGGAGCAGACCTTCGCCGTGGACGCCAAGGTCTCGGGTCCGGTGCACCGGCACTCGGGGTTCGCCGCCCTCAAGGTCAAGGATGCCGTGGCAGACTGGTTTCGCGAGCGCTTCGGCGTGCGCCCCTCGGTGGACGCCGAGACCCCCGACGCAAGCCTCCTGGTCCGCCTGGTGGACGACCGCTGCACCCTCTCCCTGGACGTGGCGGGCCGCGCCCTGCATCGGCGGGGCTACCGGGTCCAGACGACCCCCGCCCCCCTGGGCGAGTGCCTGGCGGCGGGCGCGGTGCTCCTGAGCGGCTGGGACCGCAGGAGCCCCTTTCTCGACCCCCTGTGCGGCTCGGGGACCCTCCTCATCGAAGCGGGGCTCCTGGCCTCCGGGGTCGCCCCGGGCCTCCTGGGGGGCGCCTTCGCCTTCGAGCGTTCCCTTGGCTTCGACCGGGGCCGCTGGGAAGAGCTCCGCGAGGCCGCCCGGCGGGCGGTGCAGCCCCCTCGCCGCCTCGTCCTGCGCGGGAGCGACCTCGATCCCGACGCCGTGGCCGCCGCCCGAGCCAACGCAGCGGCGGCGGGCCTGGGCGACGCGGTAGCGGTCGAGCAGGCCGACGTGCGCGACTTCGCCCCCACCCCGGGCTGGGGAGCCACGGTGGTGACGAATCCCCCCTACGGCGTGCGCCTGGAAGAGGAGGAGGCGCTCCTTCCCCTGTACCAAGACATGGGCCGGGTCTTCAAGAATCGCTGTCGTGGATTTCACGTCCATCTGTTCATGGCCAGTGCCCGGCTGGCCAAGTCTTTCGCGCTAAAGCCTGCCCGGTACTGGCCCCTCCTCCACGGCGGCCTCCCCTGCCGCCTCGCCCGGTTCGAGATCCGGTGAGGGGGAGGAAGGGAGGCGGGCGGTTGCCCTCCCCCGCCGCCCCTGTGGTACATGTGCGGCTCACCGCCGCCGCCGGCCCGGCCGATACGTGACCGGCGGCGGGCGCACGCGTGGGCAGGAGTCGGGAGGAGCGTTCATGGCGAAGGCGGCACGGCGGTTCTTGTTTCTCGGTGGGGTACCGGTCTTCGACTATCTCATCTCGGTGCGGATGGACGAGATCGCCCGGGCCACCCAGGACGATGTCCTCGTGGTGGGCGACCGCATTCTGCTGCCCGTGGGTGCGGTGTTTCGCTTCCGGGCCGAGTCGACGGGGCAGACCCATGTGGTCAACCCCATGGCCAGCCGCGAGGTGCAGCAGGTCCACGACCGCTCCTACTACTCGCTGGAGCTCGGGGGCAAGCACGCCGAGCAGTACGCCTTCACCCTGTGCGGCGACCTCGCCGCGGCGGCCGCGGAGCTTCGGCAGGCGTTCCCGGCCCTGATCCGGGGCGAACAAGACCTGAAGGTCGTGGAGGTGTCGGCGCCGGTGCCGATCCATCTGGGGGGCAACAACAAGAACATCATCGAGGAGATCAAGACGCTCTACGGCTCCCCGGAGCTCGGGGGCCGCGGCGATGCCGTGGGCTTCGAGCACCATTTCTTTTGCGACACGGGGCACCCCCATTACGCCATGGTCGAGGAGCTCTACCGGCGGCTGGGGGTGGACACCGGCCCCCGGGAAGAGATGCACGTGGAGGGGCTGGTGCCTCGCACCGGGTACGTCTTCACCCTGCTGACCCCCGAAGGCTCCCCCCTGGACCGGGTGATCCTGGCCAGCCGCACCAACGAGGGCGTGATCCCCCCCGAGCAGCTGCGGCAAAAGTATTTTCGCCTGGAGTACGGGCTGCGTCGCGACCGGGACTTCGTGGAGACCGATCTGGTGGTCAACTCCATGACGAACCCCGAGGAGGTGCGCCTGCTCCTGCGCCTGCTGCAAACCGCCTACGCCTCGGGGGTCACGACCACCGTGTGCCCGACCCTGACGCTCCTGCGCTGCCTGGACCGGCTCATCGACGCGCGCTACTTCACCACGGAGAAGGAGCGCTTCTTCCAGTACCGCAAGGATCTGATCTACGGCGCCATCCTCCCCTTCGTGCAGTACCTGGTGCTGAACCGCGACGAGCTCACCGCCCTGGACGACCTGGTGACCAAGCGCGGCATCGACGCCACCGCCGCCCTGGTGGCCAACCGCATGAACCGGGGCAAGCGGGGAGAGAGCCCGGAAGGGGGAAAGATCGTGGTCACGGGGGGGAGCAAGGGGGCGCGCCTCACGGAGCGCCTGAGCCCCGAACGCGCCCAGCGCTTCTGGGAGAAGGCGAGCCTCGCGCGGGAAACCTCGGTGCGCTTTGCCGAGCGGCGCATCGTATGCGGCGACGACTACGTTACCGAACTCACCACGACCCTGGGGGCGGGGGACGTCTTCTCGGGGATCTTCATCGGCCTGACGGCCCTGGGGTGGGACGGCGGCCACGCCCTGCGGGCCGCGACCCTGGGGGCCCAGCACTTCATCCGCCACCGCACCAAGCCCCGCATCGCCGACATGATCGCCACCGACGAGGACCACATCCGCCTGGGTACCGAGACGGAGCTGGTGGACGTGATCTCCCACCACCTGGCCGCTTCCGGCGATCCCACCCGCTACGGCACGATTTCCGACACGGTCATCACCGTGAAGACCGCCCAGCTTCAGCACCCCTTCCGGGAGGTGCTGAAGCTGGAGGACCAGCTGTAGGGGGGGACCCGCGGGTCGCCCCTACGACCACCCGACGGACCGGGGGGTGGGGGCGGCGGGGCGGGCCCCCCCCCCCCGCGCCGGGGGGGGCCCCGCCAAGCGGACCCACCCCGCCTGCGCCGTGGCGCGCCCGTCAACCCGGCGCAGGCGCTTCCCATTGCCCACGCGCCGGTCCTTCCGGCACTTCCGCCGGCCGAGGAACTTCAGTGCCGGCCGCCCCCGGAGAACCGGCTCTCGAGGAGGGAGGAGGACTCGTCGATCGTCTGCGCCGCGGCGCGGGCGGTGCCGTCGGCGAGTCCCGCCTGGGCGAGCTCACGCATGAGATTGGCGTAGGTGTGGGAGAGGACGTCGAAGGCCGTCAGCTGCTCCGGGGAGACCGGCGTGCCTTCCCGCACGTGCTCGTCGAGGCGCCCGGCGTGAACCCGGACCATCTGCCCCAGGGCCTCGGCGATCAGCGCCCACTGGGTCGCGGTCAGGCCCAGGGAAATTCGCGATTCGGTGCGCCGTTCGTTCATCTCGCGACTCCGTGTTCGGGGAAGGCGCCGGGCGAACGGCACCTATCGGCCGGACGCGTCGTCGGGTTGACCGCAGCGACCCGCCTTGGGCCGCTGGTCCGCCCAGCCGAAGCGGCACTCACATTCCCAGGGCGTCGCGCAGGTCGGTCAGCCGGCCCACGGGAACGAACGCGATGTCCCGCGGCGCACCCTTGCCGGGCTCGGAGCTGCGGGGGCCGTAGGCCGTGCGAAAGCCCAGGCGTGCAGCCTCGGCCAGCCGCGCCTCGGGGCGGGAGACGCCCCGAACCTCTCCCGCCAGACCCACCTCGCCGAAGAAGACCGCCTTCTCGGGCAGGGGACGGTCGCGCACCGCCGAGCACAGCGCCGCTACCACGGCCAGGTCGGCGGCGGGCTCGGACACCTGGAAGCCTCCCGAGACCTTGACGAAGATGTCGTGGGAGAGGAGCGGCAGGCCCAGGCGGCGTTCCAGGAGCGCCGAGAGGATCTGGACCCGGGTGCGCTCGACCCCCGAGGTGGTGCGTTGGGGGCTTCCGTAGGCGCAGGGGCTCACCAGCGCCTGCACTTCGGCGAGCAGGGTGCGGGTGCCCTCCAGGGCCGGCACCACGGCAGAGCCCGGGGCGCCCGCAGGCCGCTCGGAGAGGAAGAGCGCCGAGGGGTTGGCGACCCCGGCGAGCCCCCCCTCCCCCATCTCGAAGACCCCGACCTCGTTGGTGGAGCCGAAGCGGTTCTTGACCGCCCGCAGGATGCGGTAGGGGTGGCCCCGATCGCCCTCGAAGTAGAGCACCGTATCCACCATGTGCTCCAGCACGCGCGGGCCGGCGAGGGAGCCGTCCTTGGTGACGTGGCCCACGAGGAAGACGGGCATCCCCCGGGTCTTGGCCCAGACCACGAGCCGCCCCGAGACCTCCCGCACCTGGCTCACGGTGCCGGGGGCGCTGCCGATCTCGGACGAGTAGAGGGTCTGCACGCTGTCCACCACCACCACCGCCGGCCGGGTCGCCTCCACGGCTTCGAGGATCCGCGAGAGATCCGTCTCGGCGAGCACCAGGAGGTCGGCCTCGGGACCGCCCAAGCGGTCGGCCCGCATGCGGATCTGGCGGGCCGACTCCTCACCGGAGACGTACAAGGTCTTGCCCTGGGCACGGGAGAGAGCCTGGAGCACCTGGAGCAGCAGCGTGGACTTGCCGATGCCCGGGTCACCCCCCACCAGAACGGCGGAGCCCGGCACGAGCCCGCCCCCCAGCACCCGGTCGAACTCGGGGATGCCGGTGGGGGAGCGCTCCTCCCCCTCGGTCTGCACCTGGCACAGGGGAATGGGTCCACCGGAGCTCGCCAGGCCCGCGAAGGCGCTCCGAGCCGCGGCGCCCGGCTCGGCGGAGACGGCCGTCTCCACGAGGGTTCCCCACCCCCCGCAGTCGGCACAGCGCCCGAGCCACTTGGGGGACTGGGCGCCGCACTGCTGGCACTCGAAGACGCGCCGGGGCTTGGCCATGGGGGCTCTTCTCGCCTCAGCTTGCCGGCTTCAGATCCAAGGCGGTGCGGCGCTCGCCCCAGCCGAGCACGATCCGGGAGGGTCCCGGGGGAGCTTCGGCGGTTTCCAGCACCGCCTCGAGATTTCCCTCGGGTACGGACCCCTGCACCGAGACCACCAGGAGCCCCGCTGCCCGGGCCTCGCGGGCGACCGCTTCCACCGAGCCCCGCAGCGGCGCACGAAACCAGGCTCCGCCCCCGAACCGGCCCCGGGAGAGATCGAAGACGCCTGCCACGAACGCGGTGAGGCGGCCGCACACCTCATCTGCCCAGGCCACCTTCTCCCAGGCCTCCCCCACCACCTCCAGGTACACCCCCAGGCTCTCGTCGCCCGCCGCGCCTGGTCCTCCTTGGGAAGCCCCGGCAGCTCGGGACCGGGGAGGCCCCTGGAAGGCCCGCTCCAGGAGGTTCGCCAGGGCGTCGTGGACCCGGGCGTAGGTGTCGAGCTCCATGCAGCCGCTCAGGATGCCCGCCACGAGAGCTGCGGTGAGGTCCCGGGTGCCCTGCTCGTCCAGGGCCCCTTCCACCGCGGCCAGGGACACGGCCTGCCCCAGGGCTACGAAGGTATCGGCGTCTTGGGTAATCATGGAGCTCTTCATCGGCTCTTCCACCGTCGGACTAAAGGCCCCGGGAGAACCGGCGTGCCCGGATGCTCAGGAGGATGCCCACGATGACATAGGTGGTGAGCACCGAGGAGCCGCCGTAGGAGAACAGCGGCAGGGGCACGCCCACCACCGGCAGCAGGCCGCTCACCATCCCCACGTTCACCCCCACGTGGAAGAAGAGGATGCTCGTGACTCCCACGGCCAGGAGACGGCCGAAGGGGTCCTTGGCCTTGGCGGCGATGTCGATCCCCCATAGGATCAGCAGGGCGTAGAGCAAGAGCACCAGGCCGCAGCCCGCGAGACCCCACTCTTCGCCCAGAACGGAGAAGATGAAGTCGGTGTGCCGCTCGGGGAGGAACTGGAGGCGCACCTGCGTGCCCTGGAGGAATCCCTTTCCCAGCACCTGCCCCGAGCCGACGGCGATCTTGGACTGGATGATGTGGTAGCCGGCCCCCAGGGGGTCCCTCTCCGGGTTGAGAAACGTGAGGATGCGCTGGCGCTGGTAGTCGTGGAGCATGCTCCAGCCCAGGGGCGCGAGGGCCACAACGCCGGCCCCGAGCACCGCCAGCAGTCGCCGTCGCAAGCCCTGAAACAGGATGGCCGCCCCCCCGACGCCGGCCACGAGCACGGCGGTCCCCAGGTCGGGCTGGAGGAGGATCATCGCCGCGGGCACCAGCGCTGCCAGGGCGGGCTTCCAGATCTGGCGCACGCCATAGGGAGGCGGGGCGGCCTCCCGCGAGAGAACGTGGGCAGCCATGATCGCCATGGCGATCTTCATGAACTCCGAGGGCTGGAACCGCAGCCCCCCCAGCTGGAGCCACCGCTGCGCCCCCATGCTGGTCTTCCCCGCCAGAAGAACGGCGGCCAGAAGCACCAGGTGCACCAGGTACAGGGCAACGGCCCAGTTGTCGAGGTGGCGGTAGTCCAGCGCCAGGGCCACGAGCATGGCGGCGAGACCCACGGCCATCCACCGCAGCTGGCGGGCGGCGTGCCCGGCCACTTCGCCGTCGGGACCGTGGCTCGCGCTCCACAGCACCACCAGCCCCAGGCCCGAGAGCAGGAGCACCAGCCCCACGAGCCCGTAGTCGATCTGCCCCAGCCAGGCGCGGCGGCTCACAGGCGCGGTTCCTGCCCCGGCGCCTTTGCGCCGGCATGGCGCTGACTGCCCAGGTCGCGGTAGGCTTCCACCACCTTGCGCGCCACCGGCGCCGCCACCGCGCCCCCGCCCTCTCCTGCGTGTTCCACGAGCACCGCGACCGCGATTTCCGGGTCGTGGGCCGGCGCGTAGCAGGCGAACCAGGCGTGGTCCCGGTGCTCCCGGGGGATGAGATCCTGGGGCAGCCCGGCCTCCGCCGGGAGCTTCACCACCTGGGCGGTGCCGGTCTTTCCGGCCACAGGAAAGTCCGTCACCTCGGAACGGCGCCCGGTGCCCCGCTCGCTCGTCACCACCCCGCGCAGGGCGTCGCGCACCAGGTCGAGGTGCGCCCGCCGATACTCCAGGCGGCCGGCCTCCCGGCGGCCCGCTTCCAGGATGGGCCGGCCCTGGGAGTCCTCGGTGCCGGAGACGATACGCGAGCGCATCCGCACCCCGTCGGGGTGTGCGACGCCCGCCATCAGCGAGGCGATTTGCAGGGGCGTGGAGAGCAGGTATCCCTGCCCGATGGCCACCGAGAGGGTCTCGCCGGTGTACCAGGGTTCTCCCCGGGCCCTGCGCTTCCACTCCTTCGAGGGAACCAGCCCCGCCTTCTCCCCCTGCATGTCGAGCCCCGTAGGCTTTCCGAGTCCGAGCGCCAGTGAGTGGCGGTGGATGGCATCGATCCCCAGGTCGATGCCGAGCTGGTAGAAGTACACGTCGCACGACTGGATCAGGGCCTCGCGCAGGTTCACGGAGCCGTGACCCGTCTTCTTCCAGCACCGGTACGGTCGGCCCGCGAAGGTGTAGGCTCCCGAGCAGAACACGCGGGTGAGCGGCGTAACGACCCCCTCGGCCAGGCCGGCCAGGGCCGTGACGACCTTGAAGGTGCTCGCCGGCGGGTAGAGGCCCTGCATGGCCCGGTTCTGCAAGGGATGGAGCGGGTCGGCCGAGAGGGCGGCCCACTCCTCGGCCGTGACCCCCCTGGCGAGTACGTTGGGATCGAAGGATGGCCGCGATACCAGGGCGAGCACGTCGCCCGAGCGCACCGAGACCACGGCGACCGCCCCCGCCGCCGGCCCCAGGGCCTCCGCGGCGGCTTGCTGCAAGCGCCGGTCGATGGTGAGGACCACGTTGCGGCCGGGCCGGGCCGGGCGCTCGGCGAGCACCTGGAGCTTTCGGCCCCGCACGTCCACTTCCACCTGCTGCCCGCCGGCCTCGCCCCGCAGTTCCCCCTCCCAGGCCCACTCCAGCCCCGTACGGCCGATGGCGTCGCCCGCCTCGTACTCGGCGTAGGCCGGCTGGCGCAGCTCGTCCCCGGAAATCTCTCCCACGTACCCCAGCACCGAGCCCAGGAGATCAGCAAAGGGGTAGAACCGCACGGGGGTGGCCTGGACCACGACCCCGGGAAGCTCCAGGCGGTGTACCTCGAGCCGCGCCATCTCCGGCCGGGAGAGGCGCCGATCGAGAATGCGGGGCTTCCAGCGCGCCGGCCCCGGGCCTTCCACGACGAGGGCGATCAACTCCGGATCCATCTGGAGGGTTTCCGCCAGGTGCGCGTACACCCGCCCTCGCTCTCCCCGGGGCATCTCCGCGGGAATGACCAGCGCGTCGAACGTCGCCCGCACCTCGGCCAGGATCTCTCCATTGCGGTCGAGGATCATCCCCCGGGGCGCCAGCACGCGCTCGAGCCGGATCCGGTTGTTCTCGCTCAGGTAACGGTACCGCGACCCTTCGAGCACTTGCAGGTACAGGAGCCGCAGGCCCAGGACCCCGAAGACCGCGAGCACCGCGACCACGCACCACAGGAAACGCCGGCGCAGGGGAAGCGGGGCCGGCAGCATTCCGGGGATCATGCGGGGGCCTCGGCGCGGTGCCGGCGCCCGCTGGCGAGCTCGAGGACCACGAAGACCAGGGGCACGCACAGGGCATCGACCAGGGCCTGGGACCAGGCCGTGGATGCGAGCACTGCGAGGTCCAGGGGGTTGCGGAAGGAATACCGACTCAGGACTGCCACGCCCGCTGCCTCGGCCACCGGCCCCAGGGCCGCGAAGGGAAGCAGCAGCGCGGGGCGGTCGTCGAAGAACACGCCGCGGAACGGCCGGGCGAGAGCGTAGAGGAACAGGCGCAGCAGCGGTGCAAAGCCCCCCGGGGTTCCCGAAGCCGCCTCCAGCGCCAGGCCGGCCCCGAAGGCCAGGACGACCCCGCCCCGGGGCATACCGGTGAGCGCCACCCAGAGCACCAGGGCGCGGGTGAGGTCCGGCCGCCAGGGATCGGAGAGGACGAGGGGAAGGAGGGTCGTCTGGAGCACGAGACCGGCGAGCAGCGCCCCCCACCACGCGAGGTGCGCTCTCACGGGCCGCCCGCTCCTTCCCCGAGGATCACGAAGACCTCCTCCAGGCGGGAGAAATCCGCGCTCGGCACGAGCACGGTGGGGTGGAAGACCTGGCCCGGCCGCACCTCGACCCGGGAGACCTCCCCCAGGAGGAGTCCCTTGGGAAAGACCCCATCCAGCCCCGAGGTGACCACTCGGTCGCCGGGGGCCGCCTCGTCTTCCCGGGCCACGTGGAGCACCCGGCACGTGGACCCGTGGCTGCCCTCCACCAGAACCTGGGCCCGGGTACGCTGCACGATCGCATCCACCGCGGAGTTTGCGTCGGTGAGGAGCAACACGCGGCTCGCCCGGGCGCCCACCTCGTACACCCGGCCCACCACTCCCGCGGGGGTCACGACGGGGGAGTCCGGGCCCACCCCGTCGGACGCTCCCCGGTCGAGCACCACCGTCTGCACCCACGCCGTGGCGCTGCGGCCCACGACCCGTGCGGGGATCTGGCGAAGCGGGGTGGCTTCCTTGAACGCAAGCAGGGTCTTGAGCCGCTCGTTTTCCTGCGCCACCTCCTCCACGGTGAGGAGCTCGCGTTTGAGCTCCGCCACCTCCTGGCGCAGGCGTTCGGCCTCTCGGGCCGTATTGACGAGGAAGACGTACCGGTCCACCGCCGAGCCGAGCCCGTCGGCAATCCCCCGCACCGCAAACTGGACGGGCGCGCCCAGCAGGCCCACCGACCGCCCCACGAGCCCCGGGTCCTCCCTGCCGGACGAGAGCACCCCCAGGGCCACGAGCGTGAGCCCCACACCGATGATCGCCCCGCGGTACCGCAGCAGGAAACCGAGCATGTACCCTCGCGCATGCGTGGGTCGGGCAGTCCGAGCACTGGAACAGGAAGCTGACCCCCCCTCCTCGAGGCGTTCAGCTACGGGTTGACGCGCCCCGTCATGGGGCCCGGACTTCGGGATCGCGGGGGCGGCGCCCCGGGCCGCCGCAACCGGCCCGCGGCGCGGCGCCGGTCAGGAACAGACCTCTCGGAGCAGGCTGATCTCGTCCAGGGCCATGCCGGCTCCCAGTGCCACACACGAGAGGGGATCGTCGGCCACCATGACCGGCAGGCCGGTCTCTTCCCGCAGCAACACATCCAGATTGCGCAGCAGGGCACCTCCCCCCGCCAGCACGATCCCCTTGTCGACGATATCGGCCGCGAGCTCGGGAGGCGTCTTCTCCAGGGCGATGCGCACGGCCTGGATGATGGCGTTGATGGGCTCTCGCAGGCTCTCGCGAATTTCCGCGCTGTTCACGGTCACCGTCTTGGGAATGCCCGCCACCAGATCCCTTCCCTTCACATCCATGGTGGGGTTCTTCTCTTCCGGGTCGGGGTAGGCGTTGCCCACGGTGATCTTCACCTCTTCGGCGGTGCGCTCGCCGATGAGGAGATTGTACTTTCGCTTGACGTACTGCACGATGGCCTCGTCGAGCTTGTCTCCCGCCACCCGCACCGACTGGCTGTAGACGATGCCCGCCAGGCTGATCACCGCGACCTCGGTGGTTCCGCCCCCGATGTCGACGATCATGTTGCCGGAGGGCTCGGTTACCGGGAGTCCCGCTCCGATGGCCGCGGCCATGGGCTCCTCGATCAGGTACACCTCCCGGGCGCCCGCCGACTCGGCCGACTCGCGCACCGCGCGCTTCTCCACCTGGGTAATGCCCGAGGGAACGCCCACGATCACCCGGGGCCGCACGAGCTTTCGCCGATTGTGCACCTTCTGGATGAAGTAGCGCAGCATCGCCTCACAGATGTCGAAGTCGGCGATCACGCCTTCCTTGATGGGGCGCGTGGCCACGATGGACCCCGGCGTACGACCGAGCATGCGCTGGGCCTCCTTGCCCACCGCGAGGATCCGGCCGCCCCCCTGGGCGTCCTTGCGCACGGCCACCACGGAGGGCTCGCTCGCGACGATGCCCTTGCCCTTTACGTAGACGAGGGTGTTGGCCGTTCCCAGGTCGATGGCGAGGTCGGTGGAGAAGAAACCCAGGATGGCATCCAGCATGGTGGTCTCGATTCTCGGGAGGGCGGGGATGCGGCCGTCCGGCCGCGAAGGAATGGCGGATTGTAGCAAGGGAGCGCCGACATGTTGAAGACCGCGCGCCGGCCCCGATTCA
>JBFLZB010000020.1:0-1028 GCA_040756475.1 Thermodesulfobacteriota bacterium | reverse complement strand
CTTGGTTTGTGTTTATCTCGATCGGGCGGGCCTTGTTTCTCCGCCGGCCCCCACGGCCACGATTCACCGCCTCGGTGGCGAGCGGGGTCCGGGAGCCCCTGCGCTTCGCCCCGCAATCCGCGACGTTCGGAAGGAGCGTCACCAAGGGAGCCGGTGCGCCGAGCCACACCGATTTCGCCGGGCTGCCGCAGTTTGGTCGAGGCGGCACGGGGCTGCGCTCCAGGACTCCCGGACCCCGCCCCAAGATCAGGTGGTGGATCCTGGACGGGCAAGTCGCGTAACCTCCGCCGGCACGAGGCATCCAACCGCTCGATCCCCCGTGACCCCAACCTCCCCAGGAGAGCACACCCATGACCGTGAACGATTCCCTTCGGCTCGCCGCCGGCTTCTTCGTCCTCCTCTCCCTGGCCCTCGGCTACCTCCACAGCGCCTACTGGCACCTCTTCACCGCCTTCGTGGGCTTGAACCTCTTCCAGTCGGCATTTACGAAGTGGTGCCCCCTCATGAGCGTGCTGCGCGTGGCCGGGGTGCCCGACCCCGACCGCGCGGCGCGGTGTGCCAGGGCGGGCTGACCCATGGACTTCGCCGCTGCCGAGCACTCCCAGAGGCGTTTCCGGTGTCACAAGTCTGCCAAGGACATCCCCCTGGCGGAGCCCCGGTGCCTCAATCCCACGGACTACTGCACCGAACGGCGGGCGTGCCCCATCCACGCCTTGCAGAAGGAGCGGGCGCGGAAGCGGTGAGGGAGCAGTCGCCCTTCGTCCGGTTCGTAGCGGCCCCTGCACGGTCCCTGCTCCCACAAGGTGGACAGCGCAGGGGCAAGTGGCTTCTGTAGGGGCGGGCTTGCCCGCGACAGGTCGTGCCGAGGGCCGGATCGCGGCCAGGGCCGCTCCTGCGGGGGCGCAGGGTCCCTGGCCGAGCGGCGAATGGTGCCAGCGGTAAGAGCGACCGGGGGGGGGGCCGGCGGGGTCAGGCGGCCGGGGGGTCTTGCGATTCCCGTGGGGCGGGGGCACCGGCCTCCCTCTCCC